>CAWZYW010000441.1:0-3058 GCA_963966255.1 uncultured Salinispira sp.
ATCCTCAACAGTTCCGCCGATCTTTCCCGACAGAGAATTTATCTCGGTTTCGGCAGCGAAGAAGGGCAGACTCAGGAAGCGAATGTCTGGCTGTTGCATCAGGATTCGCAGCTTTCCGGAATCTACCTGGGGAAGGGAGCGGAGGACAGCGTATATTTTTTCGGCCAGGGCGACGGACATAACGAGCGGGCGTGGCGAACCCGATTCCCCATTGCATTGTCCTGGGCATTCGGGTTTGAGCTGCCGGTCGAACCCTACTAGGAAAATCAAAATGACTCCAAGGATACAAACATTGTCGGTGGATTTCCCGCCTGGGCTCGCTGCGAGACCGGTTCAAATGTGGCTTCCCGATACCTGGGAAACATCGCTGGAGCGGAACATCCTGATAATGCATGACGGGCAGAATCTGTTTAATGAAAAAGATTCGTTTGATGGCATCTGGGGCATCATCCCCGCATTAAATCGGCTGGAATCGCTGCAGGCGATTGTTCCGACGGCGGTAATCGGCATCTGGAATGCAGGGGAGAAACGTTTTTCAGAATATATGCCTGAGATCAGGCCTGCGGATGATCCAATCTGGGACGAACTGCGGGCCGAATACGATTGGGAAGTGGAACTCCTTTCCCTTCAATATACCGGCTGGCTGGTGGAAACCCTGATTCCGCTGGTAAAGCGTCGACTATTACCAGCCGATTCCGAAAGCCGCATCTATACCATGGGCTCAAGCATGGGGGGACTCATTTCCCTGGAAATACTGACTCGCTATCCGGGGGTATTCTCAGGCGCGGGCTGCCTGTCGACCCATTGGACAGCGGCGGATGATCCCACGGTGGACTATTTTATTCCCCGCATTCCCGATCCGGGGAAGACGAAGCTCTATTTCGATTTCGGCACTAGAGATCTGGATGAGGAATATGAACCATTCCAAAACCGCCTGGACAGCGCACTGCTGGATAAGGGCTGGATCTTCGGTCGGGATTTTCTCAGTCATCGATTCCACGGCGCAGATCACTCCGAACGTTCATGGCGGCGACGACTCGAAGTGCCCCTCGCCTTTCTTCTATCGGTAGCGGCGGTTCCGGCATAGCCGCTTGGATGGAAACGACCAAAATCCTATTCTACTAATTTGCCAATTCCCCGTACAAAGCGTATTCTCGATATATAAGGACGGGGAATATGAATGAATTAAACGGAAAACAATTATACGGGGCCTTTTCAGCCGGAGGAATGGCCATTATCGAGGCCCGGGAGGAATTGAACCGCCTGAACGTGTTTCCGGTTCCCGACGGGGATATGGGATCCAATCTGGCTTTCACCGCCAAGAGTATCATCGAGCAGGCGGAGATCTTCGCAGAAGCCGGAAAAACCATGGGAAGCATCGCGGCCGCCGCTCTGAAGGGCGCCCGGGGCAACTCGGGCATTTTGTTCGCGCAGTTCATAAACGGCATGTCCGATATGATTCAGGATCGTAAATCGCTGCCTCTCGCACAGTTCACCGAGGCCGTCAGGTCCGGGACCGAAGCGGCATACAGTGCCATTTCCAATCCGGTGGAAGGTACCATGCTCACCATCATGAAAGATTTCGCATCAGCTTTGCGGGAGAAGGCAGACGCGGACTACCGGACCGCCCTGGAATACGGGAAAAAGGCCGTCTCAAAAAGCCTGCAGAAGACGAAAAACCAGCTCGAAGCCCTGAAGAAGGCCGGCGTGATCGATGCCGGCGCAAAAGGCATTCTTGCCTTTATAGAAGGTTTTCTCGGATACGTGGCCTCGGGAGCGCCGGTTTCAGAAGAAACCGAAATCCAACGGGCCAAAGTCGTCTTCACAGGGAATGCCGAGCATCACGCCGAAATCGATGCCGAGGAAGACCTGACCTTCAGATATTGCACCGAAGGATATATCAGCGGAGAAAATATCGATCAGAAAGCCATCCGGGAAAAAGTGATGAACTACGGGGACAGCCTCATCGTCGCCGGCAGCAGCCGGAACGTTCGGCTGCATATCCATACCGATCACCCCGATGTGGTTTTCGATGTCTTGAAGGAGCACGGCCAGATCCAGGAAGAGAAGGTCGATGACATGCACCGCCAGTATCAGATGGTGCATGCGCGTAAATCGGAAATCGCGCTGGCGGTGGACTCCACCTGCACGATACCCGAGGCCTTTCTGGACGAGCATCAGATTTACCAGGTGCCTTTGATGCTGAATATCGGCGAGATGCAATATCTGGACGGAGTGTCCATCAAGCCCGAAACCTTTTTCAGGCGGATGACCAAAATATCGGAACCGATTCAGACAAGCCAGCCCAATATCGCGACTTTTTCGAAACTGTTTGACCACCTGACTTCCCATTATACTTCTGTGATTTCAGTGAGCCTTACTTCCGGCCAGAGCGGAACCTACAACAGCGCCGTTCAGGCGGCCGCGGGGTTCCAGGGAGTGAAACTGTCCACCGTGGACAGCAAGGAAAACGGAATCGGCCTGGGTCTGCTGGTACAGACCGCCGCCCGGGAAATCGAAGCCGGGCTATCCCATGATCAGATCGTGGAAAACATCGCATTAAATCGTCAGCGGGTGGAAACCTTCGTGCTGGTCCCCACTTTGAAATACCTCATCCGGGGCGGAAGGGTTCCGGCCCTCAAGGGATTCATCGGCAGGCTCATGAACGTGAAGGGGATCATCGGTCTGGACGGCGAGGGCAAGGCGTATACCCGGGACAAGGCATATTCGATGAAGCAGGCCCATCAGAAGCTGCTGGATTCGGTCGCAGGGCTGCACCGGGAGCGCCGCATCGAGCGCTTCGCTATAAGCCATGCGAACGCCCTGGACAGCGCCCGCTCTCTGGCTGACGCGATTACCAACGAGACCGGGGTGAGGGTCGAATATATCGAGAGCATGAGTCCGGTTCTCGGTGCCCACGGCGGTCCCGGGTCACTGAATCTCGCGTTAATTACCGAGAAACCGCCCCGGGAAAATTAGCGGGTAACGGCTTTATTCACCAGGATTGCGGCGCCGGCGGGAGCCCGGACGTTTCGCGCCGGGACCGGATTGCTTACCC
>CAWZYW010000442.1:0-3057 GCA_963966255.1 uncultured Salinispira sp.
GCCCCCGTTTCCGCCGCAACTTATAACTGGCGACCTGGATGATCACCGACAGGGTTTCGATGACGAATACCCCGCCGACGATGAGCAGCAGCACTTCCTTCTTGATCATCAGCGACATGACGCCGATGGTGCCTCCGAGCATGAGGGAGCCGGTGTCGCCCATAAACACTTCGGCGGGCTTGCTGTTGTACCAGAGGAACCCGACGCTGGCACCCACCATGGCGAATGCCAGAATTGTGATCTCGCTGGCCCCAGGCAGAAAGGGAATCGCCAGATATTCCGAAAAGTCCACACGGCCGGTAAGGTACGCGATGCCACCGAAGGTAAGCCCCACCATGATGCTCAAACCGGTGGCGAGCCCGTCCAATCCGTCGGTAAGGTTCACCGCGTTGGTGAAGCCCGTCAGCCAGAACACCCCGAAGGGAATAAAAAACCAGCCCATATCCAGGACGGGATTCTTGAACATGGGAATATACAGCAGGGTGGTGAATTCATTCCGGTTGAAATACAGGAGCAGCATAATGGTGGTGCTGACCAGGAGCTGACCCGCCATTTTCACATGGGACGGCAGACCGCTCTTTTTCCCGATGTAAACTTTGATGTAATCATCGATAAAACCAACGGCGCCGAAACCCAGGATCGCCAGCAGGCTGATCCAGGTGTACAGGTTCCGGGGATCCATCCACAGGAAGACCGAAAAAGCGGTGGAGAAGATGATCATGATCCCCCCCATGGTTGGGGTTCCGGCCTTCAGGGCGTGTGAGCTGGGACCGTCGCTGCGGATTTCCTCTCCGATATGGCGTTGTTTCAGCAGTTCGATTATCTGGTGACCGAACAGGAAGGTAATAAGCAGGCTGGTCACCGCCGCATACGCCGCCCTGAAGGTGATGTACTGGAAAATATTAAAGGGGGAAAAATACTCCACCAAAGGGTACAAAAATTCCTTGAACATACTGCTACACTCCGTCTCCGCTCTTTCCGGCCCGGTGAATAACCGGGATCAATCGTTCCAGTTCCATGCTTCGCGAACCTTTCAGCAGCACCCGGTCGCCGGGGGCCAGTTCGCTCTCGAGAATGCCCGCAATTTCCTCAAAGTCCTCGCTGGCTGTCACCAGGGGCGTTTCGGTCTCCGCTGATGGGGGGATGTCGATTTTCCCGGCTGCCGCCGCGAAATCCGCCCCGTAGCAGATGATGCGGTCCGGCCGGGAATCGATCGCCCGCAGGAGGGTTTCCCGATGTCCTGCCGCAGCGTGCCCGCCAAGTTCCTTCATATCGCCGAGAACCAGCCAGAGTCTGCCCTCGGAGCTCCCCAACTCTCCGGCGGCTGCCAGGGCCGCCGCCATGGAATCGGGGTTCGCATTGTAACTGTCGTTAATAACGGTGATATCGCCGAGCTGCAACAACTCTCCCCGACCCTCCGGCAGAGTAAAGGAGGCAAGACCCTCGGCGATTCTCTGCGGCGAAAGCCCCATTTCCCGGGCCAGGGTGATCACGCCGCAGGCATTGTGGACGTGGTGATCGCCGATCACCGGTATGAAATATTCGCTTCCGCCGTAGCGGAACCTGGTGCCTCCGGATCCGGCGGAAAGGTGCTCAAAGCCGAAGTCCTCAGAACAACCGTAGAATACAACCCGGCATTCGAGAGGATGGTTCTGCAGGCGCTTCATGGCTTGTTCGTCGGTGCCGGGAATAACCGCCAGGCCTTCGGGCCCCATTCGGGAGAATATCGCAAATTTTTCCCTGGCGATGCCCTCGATGCTGCCGATATTCCCGATATGGGCAGTCCCGATGTTTGTAAGGATTGCAGCGTTTGGCTTCACAAGTTCAGCCAGGGTATCCATCTCCCCCACTTCGCTCATGGCCATCTCCAGAACGGCATATTCCGCATCAGCAGGCGTGGCGGCCATAACAATCGGGAGACCGATCACGGAATTGAAGTTCCCCGATCGGGAGTGGACCAGGCCGGCCCGGCTCATAACAGATACCAGCATATCCTTGGTGCCGGTTTTACCGTTGCTTCCGGTTATTCCCAGGCGCAGCGCCCGGCTCACCGCCAGGACGGCGGCGCCGGCGGCCTGAAGGCAGGCCAGGCTGTCTTCCACCGGCACGAATACCGCCGGTTCCTGACCCGGCGCCAACTCGGGAACCACCGGCGATTCGTCGGTGTGCTCGCCGATTCCCGCGGCTTCCAGCAAGGTCTGCTCATGAGAGGTGAAATACGATTTATAGAGAATTACCGCCCTGGCGCCGGCTTCAATGGCCTGGGGGATATAGCGATGCCCGTCGCTTCTCTCCCCCGGAAGGGCGAAGAACAGGGAACCGGGAACCACATTTCTGCTGTCTACGGCGAAATTACGCCACGAAGGATCCGCGAGGATCTTCGCGATTAATTCCCCCTGCGATAGCGCCACCGGATATCCGGCCATGTTCCCCTCCCCGAAAACATGCCCCCTGAATCAGGAGTCATCCTTGATTACGTCTATTCTGTCCTGTCCGGTCATTTCCATTCCCAGTTCCCTTGCCTCATCAATGATCCGGCCGGGGCTGCGCAGGATGGAAATCCCGGTAATCAGGCGCTTATTCCGCTCAATGAGCTCAAGCTGCCGATCTTCGGTCTCGGCGATACTCCGCTCAAGCTCGTAGTACTTGAATGCATACCATACATTCGCGAATACTAAAAGCGGCAGCGCGATGACCAGCAGCGCCAGGATCCAGCGGATAAACCGTTTTTTCATGCCGTGTGCCTGGAATCCCGCAGTTTCTCTATCCCGCGAAATTTCGCGGAGCGGGACGGGGGGTTCTGGTTTACCTCGTCCTCCGCCGGTTGAAGAGCCTTGCGCACCGGCAGTTTTCCCAGAGGTTTCCCCCCACATTCACACATCGGCAGTTCCGGCGGGCAAATACAGCTCTTTGCGTACTCCCGGAACAGATGCTTCACAATCCGGTCTTCCAGACTGTGAAAACTGATCACTCCGATCCTCCCGCCTACTTTGCGATTGGCGAAAGCCCCCTCCCGGGTCGGCCGGAGTCTGGCGTGCTCGCCGTTACCCACAATCC
>CAWZYW010000443.1:0-3055 GCA_963966255.1 uncultured Salinispira sp.
GGATATGCCCGGTCGACTACATCCTTGCGCGCGGCCATGAAGCTGTAGGGGTTATTGAACCGGAGTTTCTTTCCCAGTCTCACATGCTGGTACATGGTACCCCGCTCGAAGGTTCCGCTGCAGACCCTGAGGAATGCAATTCGGTCCCGATGCTTCGGGTCGAGATTGGCGTGGATCTTGAAGATAAAACCGCTGAACTGCTTTTCATCCGGATCGACCCGCCGGGTGTTCGATTCCCGGGCGAGCGGAGCCGGAGCGATGTCCAGAAACGTGTTTAGCAGCTCCCTTACCCCGAAGTTGTTCAGAGCCGATCCGAAAAAAACCGGTGCCAGAGCACCGGAGCGATAGGCCTGGGTATCGAATTCGCCATAGGCTCCTTCGATGAGCTCAACGTCTTCGGCCAGCTGCGCGGCATTCTCATTTCCGATGTGCTCGGACAGGACTTCAAGATCCATACCACGAAGGAGAATGCCGTCATCGCCGGCGGTGGTCTGTCCTGGTCGAAACAGGTTAAGGCTTTCCTCACTGAGATTGTATACGCCTTTGAATCGAGCCCCTTGATTGATGGGCCAACTGAGGGGGCGCACCTGGATATCCAGCTTTTCTTCGAGGATGTCCATCAGCTCCAGCGGCGCCATGCCTTCCCGGTCCATCTTGTTGATAAACACGATTACCGGGGTATTGCGCATGCGACAGACCTCCATAAGACGCTCGGTCTGTTCCTCGACTCCTTTCACCGAATCGATCACCAGGATGACGCTGTCCACCGCAGTAAGTGTCCGATAAGTGTCTTCAGCGAAGTCCTTATGACCCGGCGTATCGAGGATATTGATGAGTTTGTGCCGGTATTCGAAGCTCATCACCGAGGTGGCGACAGAAATACCTCTCTGCCGTTCAATCTCCATGAAGTCGCTGGTGGCACTGCGGTCAATCTTATTTGATTTAACAGCCCCGGCTTCCCGAATACTGCCGCCAAAGAGAAGCAGTTTTTCGGTCAGGGTGGTCTTACCCGCGTCGGGGTGGCTGATGATGGCGAAGGTACGCCGTTTTTCTATCTCGGCATGCAAGCCGGTGGCTTCGGTCTTTGTCTGGATACTCATTGCGGGCGGATAGTAACCTATATCGCCCGCTTGTGCTACCAGATTCCCGGAATATGCCGGCGATGCCTAAACTTCCGGAACATCCAGCGTATAATTCTCACGCAGCCGTTCGATCTCTTCGGCTATGGCTTCGCCTTCTTTCTGTTCAACCAGATAGTTCCTGATGCTTTCGCTGGCGGTTTCGAAATCGATCAATCCAGCCTCGGTTCTGTCACGAAGGTAAATGAGATGAAGGCCGAACTGGGTTTCCACCACCCCGCTGATCTCGCCGACTTCCAGGGCGAAAACCGCTGCCTCGAAGGGGGGGACCATCTGGCCTCGGGTGAACTCGCCCAGATCGCCGCCGCTGGGAGCGCTGGGACCCTCGGAGTATTCCCGGGCCACCTCAGCAAAATCAGCCCCTTCTGCCAGGAGCCGTGCTACCTCGTTGATCTTCTCTTCGGCAGCAGTCCGCTGAGCCGCATCTGCACCTTCTTCGAGCTGAACCAAAATATGCGATGCAGTCACCGTTTCGGGGGTTTCAAAGTACGACGGATTATCATTGTAAAAAGCCAGCATTTCGTCATCGCTGACCTCGATACTGGCCAGGATAACGTTGTCGATATATTTCTGGATCAGCATGGCATCACCGATTTCGTCCCGCAGCCGTTCCTCGGTGTAGCCGTACTGGGCAATGACTTCCTGGAACGCTTCCTCCGAACCGAACTGGGCCCGCACCGAATCGATTTCCGCATCAAGCTCCTCATCGCTCAGCTCCTGACCATCCGCTTCCGCAGCAGCCACCAGCAGCTCCCGTTCGATCATCTGGTTGAGAAGGCTGCCGCGCATCTGGTCAAGCTGTTCCGCGCTGATCGGCTGTCCCTGAGATTGATACTGGGCAACCAGGCGATCCAGTTCATCGTTGAGCTGCTCCTGAGTAATGGTGATGCTCCCGCCGGAACTCGAGCATGCGGAAAAGAACAGCAATACCAAAAGAAGAACGCCGGTGGCGGTCCGTGTAAACATTTTCATGTGCAATTCCTTGAAAAGAAAATAAAATATCCGAAGCAGGGTTCGGAGATATGAAGATATACCCTATCAGGTACGAAGAAAAGCATCCAGTCATTGAAAAACCAGACTGATAAAAATCTGTGAAGAAGGACGGATCCGGGACCGCTGCCCCGGCTTCGCCAATGTAATGCGACTATGAAGGATATGGAATCCGTTCAACCTCTATCACCGACAGCGCCGCGGTGTAGGGGCCGCCATCCTCAATCCGGAAGTACAATTCCTGGGGGATAACATCATAATGGGTAAAGAGCTGATTCGGGAAACGCCCCTTCCAAGCCCGTCCTTCGGGTTCCAGACAGTGATAAAACCCGTCTTCGCCGCTTTTCACGTGAATCTGATATCCCGGAAACGGGGCATCGCCGTAGATTACATGAAAAATTTTCGTGCGATCATCGGGATCCCAGCCGCGCATCTCTATCATGCCTTCGATAAACATAAACGCCTGAGCAAGGCTGAATAATTCATGATCGCGGGTTTTGATCTGCCATATGCTCCGTTTGAAGCTTTTCTTAATTGAAACCCGACAGAAAATCCCCTGGTTCTCGTTCTGATCTGAGGCGGGCTTGGTTACGTGTTTTGATGAATCCATAGTGCAACTATAGCGCTATATTTGGATTATATCATTAAAGAAAAGAATACCGGAGACGGGACTTCCCTTCAGTCGCTGGCTTACTGCCAGCTCCCTGCGGGCCGGGGTTTCGGCTCTCGCCCCCGTCCGGGGGGCTCGGCGCTCCGGTTTTTGCGCCGCCGAATCCCATCAAGTCCCGCTGGTTCGATGTAAATAAAAAAAGATCCTTCTGGATCTTTTTTTATTTACCGGAGACGGGACTTCCCTTCAGTCGCTGGCTTCCTGCCAGCTCCCTGCGGGCCGGGGTTTCGGCTCTCGCCCCCGTCCGGGGGGCTCG
>CAWZYW010000444.1:0-3053 GCA_963966255.1 uncultured Salinispira sp.
ATGCCGCCCCGAGAAAAGTTGGGTAAAACAGTCAGAAAAAAGTGTGAAAGCGCCGGGCGAACTTGATCGCCGGGCGCTTTTTTACTATTCTCTCACTCATGGTAGCTGAAAAGAACAAGCAGATAACAATCGAATATAGTTTCAAGACCACCGACGGCATCGATCTCGGTGATTCGAAGCAGAGCGGGCCGTTTTCGTTCATTCTCGGCCGGGGAGACGTGGTCCCGGGCCTTGATACCCGGCTGGAAGGCGCCAAGGTCGGCGATGCCATGACCTTCACCATTCCGCCGGAGGAAGCATACGGCGAGCATCGGGACGACCTGGTGTTCACGGTGCCGGTTGACCGCTTCGCGGAGTTCGAAGGCTTCGCCGTCGGCGCACGGGTGCAGAGCACCATCCACGGCCGCCCCGCCGAACTCACCATTACCGAGATCGGCGAAACCGAGGCCACGCTGGACGCCAACCATCCCCTGGCGGGACTGAGCCTGGAGTTCGACGTGAAGGTCACCGATATCTCCGAGGTTCCCGAGCACATGCTTCACGCCCATGACCACGGCGGCGGATGCGGATGCGGCGGGAGCTGCAGCTGCGGGGGCCACTAGCAGCTCCGTCGCTACCCTCATTCCGGAGGAAACATGGAGTTTACCGGATACATCGAAGGATATTTCGGCCGTACCCTGACCTGGCCCCAGCGCCGGGGCATTATCGACCAGCTCGCCCGTCTGGGCATGAACCGATACCTCTACGCGCCGAAAGAAGACCCCTACCACCGGGTACGCTGGAAAGAATCATATCCCGCCGATTGGCATGATGAACTGAGTAATCTGGCTTCCCATGCGGCACGGCAGGGCGTGACCCTGGTGCCGGCCCTGGCTCCCGGTCTTTCCTACTCCTACTCATCCGAAAGCGATTATGCCGTTTTGCTGGCGAAGTTCAGATCGTATCTTGAAATGGGCATTACCGAGCTCGCCCTGCTTATGGATGATCTTCCAATAAGCCTGCCACCGGGAAGCGGGGATGGCTTAAAATCCCTCGGGCACTCCCATGGGCGGCTTCTTCGCCGCCTGCAGGATGACCTGCGAAGCGAATCTCCCTCGATACAAATCTGGTTCTGCCCCACGGTGTACAGCGATCATTTCGTGGACGGCGAGGTATCGGAATGCGAATATATCCTTGATCTCGCCGGTGAAATTCCCCCGGATATTCCCATCTTCTGGACCGGAAACGACGTCATTCCCCCGACAATCGATGGTCAGAGTATGGGACGCATTGCCGATGCTTTTCAGAACAACATCATCATCTGGGAAAATTATTACGCCAATGATTACTGTCCCTCCCGGCTTTTTATCGGCCCGATCATTGGCAGGGACTTGAATACCGTCAACTCGCTTCGGGGGTATATGATCAATCCTACCGGTCTGTATGAGACCGACCGGCTTTTATTGAGCGTAACGCGATCATTCCTGGACGGCCGGGGAGAAGGCAGAGCGGCCTGGGAAGGGGCGGTGGAAGACTTCGAGCTTCACCCCTATGCACTGGCGGTCGCCGAGTATTTCTGGTCTCCGTTTACCCAAGTGCCGGAAGATTTCATTTCACCGGAACTCATGAATGCCATGGAAGATTTCTACGATGCCCTCATCGTCAAATGGCAGAACCCCCTGCGGCTCGAATGGTTCCCGTATCTGTACGGATTCATGCTGGAGGCCCAGTACCTGCTGTTCGACAAGGCCTCGGATCATTTATGGATCGACCGGCATTTTCCGGCGGTGATCGCGGAAAAGCTGAAGAAAGACTGAAGAAAGAACAGTGAACTCGTGCGGGTCCAGGTCCGCGGGCCGCAGATAGAATCCCGGTCCGCGGATAAAAAAAAGATGCCCGGCGTTAAATGCCGGGCATCCATGGAATCCCTTCTTAAGGATTACTGCTTTTTCAAGGTCGCTTCGAGGAGGGTGTCGTCCCCCTCGCTGTTGAGCTCGATGGGGCAGGGCTTCACGTTCCAGACATCCTTCGCGTACTCGGCTATGGTCCGGTCGGAAGAGAACTTCCCGCATCCGGCGATATTGTGGATCGCCATTTCCAGCCACTTCTTCTGATCCTTGTAGGTATCCATCACGCGCTGGTGGGCATCGGCGTAGGAGCGCAGGTCAGCCAGGTGCATGTAATTGTCCCCGTTTTCGAAGAGGGTCTGGCGGATCGGTTCGAAGATGCCCGGCTCGCCGAAATTGAAGTAGCCGCTGAACAGCAGATCCAGGGCTTCCTTGATTTCGCCATCCTCCAGGTAATACTGGTAGGGGTCGTAGGTCGGCCGCAGCTTCTGCACCTCGTCGGCGTTCATTCCGAAGATGAAGATGTTTTCCTCGCCGGCTTCTTCCTTGATCTCTATATTCGCCCCGTCCAGGGTGCCGATGGTCAGGGCTCCGTTGGCCATGAACTTCATGTTGCCCGTACCTGATGCTTCGGTACCGGCGGTGGAAATCTGCTCTGATACATCGGCGGCCGGAATCAGGCGTTCCGCCAGGCTCACCCGGTAATTGCCGAGGAAATATACCTGCAGGTATTTGTTCACGTCAGGATCGTTGTTGATCACCGTCGAGATATTGTTGATCAGCTTGATGATAAGCTTGGCCATCTGGTAACCCGGCGCGGCCTTTCCGCCGAAAATGAAGGTCCGGGGAAACAGGCCTTCGGTCTTGCCCTTCTTGATGCGATTGTAAAGCATGATGATATGCAGGGCGTTGAGCAGCTGGCGCTTGTATTCGTGGATCCGCTTGATCTGGATATCGAAGATATGGCTGGTATCGAGCTGGATGCCGTACTCGGCCTTCACCGCGGTTGCCAGCCGCTCTTTGGCTTCCAGCTTGACGGCGGCGATTTTTTTCTGGAACGCCGGGGCTTTCGCCTTTTCCCGCAATTCCTGCAGCGCCGACAGGTCCGTGATCCACCGATCGCCGACGCTTTCGGTGAGCAGCTCGGCCAGCGGCGGATTGGCTTTCAGCAGGAAGCGCCGCTGGGTGATGCCGTTGGTCTTGTTGTTGAATCGCTCGGGATACAGG
>CAWZYW010000445.1:0-3052 GCA_963966255.1 uncultured Salinispira sp.
CCGGCTGTCGCCCGGGTTCGCGCTCAGGCTGACCATTTCCAGCGCATCGAGGAAGCGGCGGCCAGCGTCTATCCCGCCTTTGAGTTCCAGGCTTACCAGGGCGCCGCCCCGGCGCATCTGTTTTTTCGCCAGCTGGTAATGCGGGTGATCGCCGCGGTGGGGGTATTTCACCGAACTGACCGCCGGGTGCCCCGCGAGCTCGTCAGCGAGGCGTTCGGCATTATCGCAGTGCCGGTCCATGCGGACCGCCAGGGTTTCCAGGCTCTTGGAAAGCAGCCAGCCGTTGAAGGGGCTCATGGAAGGCCCGCTGTGACGGGCGAAAAACCGGGCTTTGGCCATGGATTCGGCGTCTCCCAGCAAGGCCCCGCCGATGGCCCTTCCCTGACCATCGATGAACTTGGTCGCCGAATGGCCCACCAGGTTGGCCCCGTAATCGGCTGGATTCTGGAGGTAGGGGGTGGCGAAACAATTATCGACATTGAACAGCACACCGGCGTCCCGGGCGATGCTTCCCAGCATTTCCAGATCGATGATGTCCAGCGTCGGGTTCGACGGCGTTTCGCAAAATATCATTTTCGTATTCGGCCTGATGGCCCGCTCCCAGGCTCCCCGGGGATCGCGGCGGTATTCCTCGGATATAATATCAACATAGCTGTATTCGATGTTCCAGCGGGGAAGGATGCCGGTGATGATCTGATGGGTGCTGCCGAAAACCGAGCGGCTGGCTACCAGGTGGTCACCGGCATTCAGGAATGCCAGCATGGAAACGAACATGGCAGACATGCCGGATGCCAGGGCCAGGCCCTCATCGCAATGCTCCATTCCCGCCAGCTTGTCGATGAACTCATCGGTGTTGGGATTTGAGTAACGGCTGTAGATATTGCCCTGCCGTTCCCCGGCGAACAGCGCCCGGGCGTCTTCGGCATCGTCGAAGACGAAGCTGCTGGTCATGTAAATAGGGGCGCTGTGCTCTTTCATATTCTGCCGGGGCATCTGCTTTCGGATGGCTTCGGTTTCGAATGCCCGGGGCTTTCCGGGGTCGGATTGATCGCTCATGCTGTTTCTCCAGGATGTATTTTGAAGGAATAGGTGATAGATGCGCTTTTCTCGAGCATCACCGCCACCGAGCAGTACTTTTCCAATGCCATGCTCACCGCCCTGGCGCAGCGATCGGAGTCCAGTTCGCCGTACAGATCGTAGTGGAGATGGATTTTCGTAAACGGCGCGGGTACCGCATCGGCGCGCTCGGCTTCCACGTCGATGCGCACATCGGCCAGATCCATCCGCTGTTTCCCGATAATATGCACCAGGTCCATGGCGCTGCAACCCGCCAGCCCAGCCAGCACGGTTTCCATGGGCCGGAAACCGAGTCCCTGCCCGCCGACGGCTTCTCCTCCGTCGATGTGCAGCTCATTGCCTTCGTCATTGACTGCCCGGAAATGGACCGCCGGGTTCTGCCGTTCCAGTCTTATATGCATCGCTTTTCCTTGTTTCCGTATTTTCCTAGTCTATATATCAGGAATTATCTTGTCCAGTTCCATGCCTCTTCCGCCCGGACAGTTCGCCTTGCCCCCCGGGTCAGGCTCAAGTACATTTGAGGCATGAACATCTATTCGGTGGAAGAAATAATCGGCAACACGCCTTTGGTTCGCCTTTCCCGGCTGTATACCGGACCCAACCTGCTGGTCTGCAAGCTCGAAGGCAATAATCCCGCCGGCTCTGTGAAAGACCGGCCTGCCCGGCAGATGATCATCGATGCCGAACGGGCGGGGAGAATATCTCCGGGAGACACCCTCATCGAAGCCACCAGCGGGAATACCGGTATCGGGCTGGCCATGGTGGCAGCCCTGCGGGGATATCGCATGCGCCTGATAATGCCGGAGCATATGAGCAGGGAGCGCATCGCTCTCATGAAGGCCTATGGCGCCGAGGTTGTTCTTACCCCGAAAGAGCAGGCCATGGAGGGATCCATCGATCTCGCGCGCAAAATGGAAGCCGAAGGGCAGGGGATTATTTTGAATCAGTTCGGCAACCCGTCAAACCCCGAAGCCCATTATCGGGGAACCGGACCCGAAATCTGGCGTGACAGCGAGGGCATGGTTACCCACTTCGTGGCTTCCACCGGCACCACCGGCACCCTCATGGGAACCTCCCGCTTTCTCAAGGAACAGAATCCGGATGTGCAGATCATCGGCGCCCGGCCGGATTCCCAGGGAGGAATCCCCGGAATCCGGGCATGGCCTGAGGAATATCTTCCGGCGATATACGATGAGAAGCGCATCGATCGCCTGGTGGAGGTCGGGCGGCAGGAGGCAGAAGAAACCGCACGGCAACTGGCCGCCAGGGAGGGAATCTTCGCGGGCATTTCCAGCGGCGGGAATGTGGCGGTGGCGCTGAGAATCGCCGCCGAGCTTGATGAGGCAGGGGTCCGCAACGGCCTTATCGTCACCATTATCTGCGATCGCGGCGATCGTTATCTCTCCACCGGGGTTTTCCCCGCCTGACCCCGGCAACCGTGCCGGCTCAGATGCTCCTGATCAGTAACGAAGCGGCAAGATATATAAGAAAGAGGGGAACCGTCAGGGTGTAGTCGTACAGAATGATCCTGATGACCCCGGAAACCGGATTATCTTCCCGATCCTGCCAGGGGCGGTTGATTATCAGAAACATGAGAAATGCCATGGCGGCGGTTCCCGCTCCGGCAAGCAGCATGGGCGCTCCCGGGGATATGGGGAAAAGCGCGGTGTTGCTTGGTTTGGCCATGAGATTCGACATGGCAAGTAGCTTGGCGGGGACATATAAGGCCAGGGAAAGGCCGTATGTCGCCATCCTCCAGGGAATTGCCCTGCGTCTGACCCTTCCCATCAATGCTCCTGCGATCAGCGCCGGAGGGGCGGTCGCCATAATAAATAAAAACCCCATGATCGAGGACACCAGGGCGAGGAGCAATGTCATCACCGCCACATAGATCCAGTCACCGGGCTCCCGCTGTTGGACCCGGGCGATGGCAATTGGATGATCGCAGGCAATATCAAACAGCATGCGACCGTGC
>CAWZYW010000446.1:0-3047 GCA_963966255.1 uncultured Salinispira sp.
TCGCTGAGACGACCCGAACCGATCCGTCGCCAGAATTCCATCTGCCAGAAACGGACCTGGGAGTGTACATAGCCCTGAACGAACAATAAATCCTCCATATTCCGGGCGTAAACATGGGGCACGCCGTCCTCGTCCCGAAATATCTCGGCAGTTTCGGAGATCCCTTCGACCCTTATCCGGCCGCGGACCTGGGGAAAGGGCCGTCGGACAAACCAGATAACAAGCAAGGCGGCGACGAGCACCAGGGCGATCAGCGAGGTTCCGGCGATCAACAGTCGTTTGTGGCGTTTTTTCAAAAAAGCACTCCTTATCGAAGCAAGTGGTATATTTGCCCAGTATACTGGGGCCAGGATATATTCGCCAATTTGACAGGGGGGGGAATGGCAAAAACCGAACAATTACTCGCGCGGATAAATGCGCTTGCCGAAACCGTAAAAAGGCACGACTGGGGCCTTGGTTTTCTTGGCCTGGGCTCCGCCGGGAGAGAACAGTCGCGGATGGACCAATTCTCCGATCTTGACTTCTTCGTCATCGTCCGCGAAGAGGCGAAACCCGCTCTCCTGGAAAATTGCCATTGGATGGAAGAAGCGTTTCCGCTGATGTGGCAATTCCGCAATACCGACGACGGCTACAAGGTTTTGTTCAGCGACGGGATTTACGCGGAGTTCGCAATCTTCACCCCTGAAGAACTCCGCAGAGCCGTTTATGCACCGGGCCGTTTTATCTGGCGGGATCCATCCCTCGACCCGGAATTGGAAAGTCCCGCCGCCGGTTTGCCGGATCCGACGCCCAGGGAAGATACCTGGTTCATCGGGGAGATCCTCACCTGCCTGTACGTAGGTTTGGCGCGCTATTATCGGGGGGAGCGATTATCCGCAATGGTATTCATTCAGCAGCATGCGTTTTCCATGCTTCTCGAACTCATCGAAAGCGTCGAAAACACGATGGTGGCCGGGGGAAGAGAATCCTCGGACTACGATGTATTCGGGCGTGACCGCCGGCTGGAACAGCGGCAGCCCGAACTGATTCCGCTCATGAAAAAATTCCTTCCCGGTTATGAAAACAGCGTCCAGGCCGCACGGGAAATGCTTGAATACATGACCGGCAAATGGGACCTGCCGAAGCCCATCGTAACGGAGATCCGGGAGCTGCTGGAGCGGAATTAAGTCGGGATCAGGACCCCGTAGCCTTCCGTCGTAAACCGGCGGGCAGCTGGGAGATTATCATACCGGTGAGCATCAGCAGCGCACCGGCGAACTCCCGGGGGGAAAGCACTTCCGACAACAGCAGCCAGCCTCCCAGGGCGGCGAATGCTCCCTCCAGTGATAAAATAATGGCTGCATGGGTGGGATGGGCGTGGCGTTGCCCGATGACCTGGAGAGTGTAGGCGACCCCCACCGACATGATCCCTCCGTAGAGAATCGCCGGGGCCGCGGACCAGATCGCCGCAGGTTCAAACGCTTCGGTAAACGCCGCCGTAATCAAGCTCAGGATGGCGACCATGCTGTACTGAATCACCGAGAGGCGCAAACTGTTGTGCCGCGGAGCCGCATGGGCGATGACGTGGACATGGAGAGCCCAGAAAAACGCGCTGGCCAGTACCAGCAGATCTCCCCCCCCGATCACAAAGCCGGTTTTTACCGAGAGGAAATACAGGCCCGCCAGAGCAACCGCAGCACCGAACCAGGCAGGCCGGGGGGTCCTGCTGCCCCATAGATTCCCGCTGATCGGAACGATGATAATGTACAACCCGGTGATAAAACCGGCGTTTCCCGCAGATGTATACACCAGGCCGATTTGCTGGAGGGAGGCCCCGGCGAACAGAAGGGCGCCTGCCCCCAGGGAAATCAGCCACAAGCGACGGGGATGCCGCTCGGGCTCGCCGCCCCGCCGGCCTTTCCGGCTCTGGAAAACAAGCAGGGGCAGCAGGGAAAGTGCCCCCAGGGTGAACCGGATTCCATTGAATAGCATAGGGCCGATATATTCCATGCCCACCCGCTGAGCGACGAAGGCGAAGCCCCAGATCAGGGCGGTGAGAATCAGTATGCCGTTGGAACGGATACGCTGGGAATCCACGCCTGAGAATAGCACGGAAAAGCCTTTATTGGGCAACCGCGGCAGGTACCTTACGGCGCTGGAGAATGACGCTGGCGCTGAATATCACAAGGGCTACCCACACCAGGGAAAATGCGAGAAGACGGATACTGCTTACTTCTTCCCCGAATACCAGCCAACCAAGCAGAAACATCAGGCTGGGTGCGATGTACTGGAAAAATCCCAGGGCGTACAAGGGAATCCGTTTTGCCGCCGAAGCGAAAAGGAGCAGGGGGGCCAGTGTCACCGGCCCCGCCAGTATCAGCATGCTTCGCTGAAGCACCGGTCCCCGGAACAGATAACCGCCCGCGCCACCGAACAGCATGATTCCCAGGGCCGGGAGCAGGAGCCAGCCGGTCTCGAAAGCCATACCGGTGAGCGCATCCAGCCCGCTGCGTTTTTTCACGAATCCGTAGGTTCCGAAGCTGAAAGCCAGGGTCAGGGCGATGATCGGCGGCCGACCGTAGTTTATCGTCAGGATGGCCACCGCCAGCACCGAAATGCCCAGGGCCACGGTCCGTACGGGCCCCGGACGTTCCTTCAGGAAGATGATGCCGAACAGGAGATTCACCATGGGCGTAAGGAAATAACCCAGGCTGGCTTCCAGGGTGAATCCGTTTACCACCGACCAGATATAGGTGAACCAGTTCACTCCGATGAGGGCCGCTGCGAGAAGCGTGGGCTTGAGCCTGGGCCCGTTGAGTCCGGAGAAACCGAAAGGCCTTTGCCCCGGTAGAGAACCGCTCTTGCGGCGAATCCGGACGAAGAGCTGAATCATTAAAATCGTGCCGGCGGAAAAGACGAATGAGAAGGCGATCCGGTAGGAAAGAATCGCCATGGCGGGAATGTGGTTCAGGGGCTGCCAATACAGCGGAAGAAGGCCCCATAGCAGGTATGCCGCGGGAGCGGCCAGGTATCCGGCAGATCGTTCTTGCATGGCTGCACCGTAATCC
>CAWZYW010000447.1:0-3038 GCA_963966255.1 uncultured Salinispira sp.
GACAGCCTATGGCCTCGGCGGTACGGGTCAGATCTTCCCGGGTGTGCCGATAGCAGATATATCCGTGATGATAGGGCTGCTGGAATATGCCCTGGCGGATCAGCATGCTGTAAAACAGCGTGCGGCGCAGCTTGTACTTTTTCTCCGGATCCTTTCCGAAGGTAATAAAGGACATGGGAGGAATGCCGCTGATCTTCACCAATAGATCCTTATCGAATCCGCCTTCGGTGAATACCTTCTGCACCGAATCCATATACTCCCGGCCTTTGGCCCAGATTTCTTCCAGCACCCCGTCCCGTTCCATGATTTCGATGGTCTTTAAGGCGGCGATGTATGACAGGCTGTTGGGAAAGAACGTCGATGAGATAAATACCTCATGTTCGCCCATCATCATGATATCCCGGCGCCCGCACACCGCCGTGATTGAATACCCGTTTCCCATGGCCTTGCCGAACACCGACATGTGGGGAGTGACGCCGTAGTATTTCTGGGCTCCTCCCAGGGAGATGCGGAAGCCGCTTCGGATTTCGTCGAAAATCAGTACGGCGCCGTATTCCTCCGCCAGTTTCTTCGCGCCTTCCAGGAATCCCGGGGCCGGTTCCTGCATTTCCGCGCCAAGGGGATGCCCGAAGGGGGTCATGATGATCGCCGCGGCGTCCTCGCCGTGGGTCTCCAGCAGGGCTTTCAGTTCATCCAGGCGGTTGTATCCGAACTCGTGCACGTCTTCATACAGCTTGGCGGGGATGCCGCCCTTTACTTCCACGCACCAGTCGTGCCAGCCGTGGTAGCCGCAGCGGAGTATGGCGGTTCGACCGGTGTATGCCCGGGCCAGGCGGATGGCGGTGGTGGTGGCGTCGCTACCGGTTTTCACGAACAGGCTCATCTCTGCCGACGGGATCAGCTCCCGCATTTTTTCCGCCAGGAGGTTCTGCCGGGTCTGGGTCAGGGAAAAACAGAATCCGTTTTCCTGTATCTGGGAGATAACCGCGTCGTCGACTTCCTTCTCCCGGTAGCCCAGGATGATGGGTCCGTAGGCGCAGAGAAAGTCGATATATTCATTGCCATCCACGTCCAGGACCTGGCCTCCGCTGCCTTTCTCGAAAAACGAAGGATATTCGCCCTCGACGAAGTTATACGGTCTGCGGATGCCCAGGACGCCTCCGGGGATCAGATCCCTGGCCCGTTCCAGTTCCCGTTGTGATTGTTCGATGACGAGTTTTTTCGGTTTTTCCACCTGCGTACGCTCCTATGCGGGCCGCGGCCCGGAAATCACTTTGCATGAACCGTGCCATCTGAATGCCGATCCAGCTGCCGAGCATAAAAGTGGGAGAAAACGGTGTAAAATCACGTAATACTCGCCAGTTGGAAAAGTCGCAGGATGGGAAGAGAGCCGTCAGTTAAGCAATCGAGTCAATTATGACTCATAACGCGGTAATACGATGCCGCGACAACTTCCGCACCGCGGTGGATTGGCTGATATTCAGGGCTGCGGCCAGCTTGCGGGTGGACCCGTATCGCTTCCAGGCTTCCCCGAGAATTCGAGCCTCGTAGGCATCAATGGCCTCGCCCAGATCCGTGGGCAGCCGGGGAAGTTCCGGACTTCCGGAGTTGTCCCCGGCCGGTGACCCTGCCCCGGACGCGGTGGAAGCTGTGTCGAATTCCGCATCGTCGCATCCCGTTTCCGTACCGAGCGGATGATCCGGTTGATAGCCCGCCGCAATATGCCCCGGCATCTGGTCGATATCGACCGACGTCCCGTCGGCCAGCACCACCAGTCGTTCGACGGTGTTTTCAAGTTCCCGGACATTGCCGGGCCAGCTCCAGTTTTCCATGGCCTGCATTACCCGGGAACTGAATTTTACTTCACGGTTGAATCGCCGGTTGAAGTGGTCGAGGAAATGTTTGATCAGGGGGATGATGGCGCTTCGCCGGTCCCTGAGGGCCGGGATGTGAAGGGGTATGACATTCAGGCGGTAATACAGGTCCCTTCGGAATTTGCCTTCTTCAACCAGGGTTTCCAGGTCCCGGTTGGTGGCGGCGATGACCCGCACGTCGATTTTCACCGGGCTGCGGCCGCCGACCCGCAGGATTTCCTTTTCATGAAGCGCCCGAAGCAGCTTCACCTGAATGTTAAGGCTGACGTCTCCGATCTCGTCGAGAAACAGGGTGCCGCCGCGGGCAACCTCGAAGAGTCCCGGCTTGCCGCTTTTTTCCGCTCCGGTGAAAGCTCCTCTCTCATAACCGAAGAGTTCGCTTTCCAGGAGGGCCTCGGGAATGGCGGAACAGTTGGTGGCGATCATGGGTGCCTGCTCCCCACGCCCGGCCCGGTGTATGGCCCGGGCCACGATTTCCTTTCCGACCCCCGATTCCCCGGTGATCAGCACCGTGGAGTCCACATCGCCGAGCTGAAGAGCCGTGCGCATGACCCGTTTCATTTCCGGCGAGAAGATCACCACGTTATCCATCTTGATCTGATTGAGCCTCAGCTGCAGCAGCTCCATCCGATAGCGTTCGCTGATTTCCACGGTGCGGGCCAGGTCCTGCTTCAATTCATTCAGCTCGGCCATATCCCTGAGAGTGGTCACCACCCGGTGGACCTCCCCGTCCGAATCCAGGACCGGAATACCGGTAAGCAGTGCTTCCTTGCCGTTGGGCAGGGTCTCCATCATGCTCTGGGGGCTCCTGGTTTCCAGTACTTTCAAGGTTACCGACTTGTCGAAAACGCCGCTTGAAAGCAGTTCCCGGACGCTGCGGTCCCTGATATCTTCGGCGCTGATGCCGGTGATCTGCTCAAACGCCCGGTTCACCCGCAGAGTGGTTCCCTGTCCGTCAGTGACGTAAATTCCATCGCTCACCGAATCGAAAATCGACTGGTATTCGACCAGCAGCTGGTGAAAATCTTCGTGCTTCATAAGACAATAGTATAAAACCGATTCAATAATAACTCAATCGATTCAGATATGAATCAATCACCTCTGCATTAACCTCGGCAAGGTCTGTTTTGCTACGGAATCGTGCCGAATTGCGCTCCCAGAGTG
>CAWZYW010000448.1:0-3023 GCA_963966255.1 uncultured Salinispira sp.
CCATGATTATGCCCACATGACGAATATTTTTCATCGTTTTTCTCCTGTGAGAAAATCTCCCGGTATTGATTATGCGAAGCGGAATATAAGCGGAAATCCCAATGCAACCAGATAAAACCAGGCGGCATACAGCCCGAAGTACCAGCCCTGGGCACTCAGAATTTTCCCCGCCGATAGGCCGCTGCGCAGCTGGCTGATGAAGTACAATGCCAGTAGGCTGAGATTTCCCAGTAGCAGAATATTCGAACCCAGCGAGGCAAGTTTGTTGGCCGACATGCCGTACTCGGCCAGGCGATAGACCATGGCGATCAGGACGAAAATATCCAGGACGATGGCCGAAAGCACCAGCAGCAGATTAACCATGTCCTGAGTCTTCCCGGCAGCCAGGTCACCCCTGGTACTGATCGAGTAAATGACCACTACGATGACCCCCAGGAGCAGCACATCCATGGCGATGAGGATCTCCCGGGCGGATTCGAGGGAGCCGCTCCGGGGAATAAAAAACAGACCGAAGGTCAGTAAAATAAGGAGCAGGGGAATCGAAACGATGCGAGCCAGTATCGGAGCGAAATTCTCCACCAGCGATCGCTTTCGCTCAACCAGCACGATTCCGGCAAACAGGGTTCCCGGAAATATCACCGGCAGCACCCAGCCGACCAGAAACTCCTCAATATCAACCTCTACGAAACTGAACAGCGCCAATCCCAGGACCGAAAGTGCCATGGCCGCCAGACCGATGAGAACCGAGTACACCGTCACCTCTCCGCTGAAGCGGATAAAGTCCAGACGGGCATCGGCATCGCGATAAACCGATGAATCCCGAAGCAATGAGAACGCCAGCCACATGCCCAGGGGCATGTGAAGGATGGAAAGCAGCAGGGTCTGCCCTTCCATGCCAAAGGGGTAGACGTTCAACAGCAACGGAAAAAGCAGCATCAAAAACGGAGCCAGCAAGCGCCAGCCGGGACTGGTCCCCCGGAACCAGCGGCGAATCACGTAGAACGCGCCCGCAATGGGAAGAACCAGGGTTCCCGCGTTGAGGAAATAAGCCGGACTCCCATCGATAATCCCCCGGCCGAGCATCCCGGGCAGCAGCGATGCCAGGGCTATCGCGATAAAACTCCCGGCGATCAGCAGGCTGTCCCGGTTGCGATGGAAAAAACCTTCGCCGGTTCCGACCTCCCCGGTAGTGGTCTGCGATGTCCGGTACGAGCCCTTCCAGATCCGGTCGGCCTCTTTCCGAACCTGTGCGGCTACCAGCTCGTCAAGGTTCCCCAGCCGCCTCAGGGCAATAAGCAGGGCTTCGTCCTCGTTCAACCCGCCATCGATCAGACGGTCCATGGAATCGTGGAGATGGCTTTCCAGCTCATCCCGGTCCTCCTCGCTCAGGTCGCTGCGTTCCGACAGGCGGGCCAGCCACAATTGCATTTCATCTCGGGTGTTCATTCGCTCCCCTCCTTCGGGGTTTCATCCGGCAGCAGGCCGTCGAGAATCTCATGGACCTGATTCCACTGCTCCCGCTGCTCGGCCAGGGCTTTAAGACCCGCAGGCTCCAGGCGATAATATTTCCTGCGACGGGCTCCGGATCCTTTGCTCCAGTAGGAGCTGATCCATTCGCTTCGCTCCATGCGATGCAGAATCGGGTACAGCATGCCTTCGGACCAGTTCCACATGCCCCTGGATTCCTGTTCGACGGTTTTAATTATTTCGTAGCCGTAGCTGTCTCCCCGGGCGAGGATTGAGAGGATAATCGGTGGGGATGATGCGGCGACCAGTTCCTTGGAAACGTGCATTAATACCTCGTAGTTCTATGTATAGCACTACAAGGTATGTCTTTCAAGATGCACTGAGCTTTTTATCGAAGATATTCGTCGATGACTTCGAGGAAGTCTCCGCCGTAGCGGGCAGCCTTGTGCTCACCCACCCCGTGTACGTTCATGAATTCCATGCTGTCCCTGGGCTTTTTGCGGGCCATGTCCCGAAGGGAAGCGTCGCTGAAGACCACATATGGCGGCTTGCCCAGCTCCCTGGCCAGGGCCATCCTGCGCTTGCGCAGTGCTTCGAAGAGCTTTTCATCGTAGGGCCCGTCCCGGTCCTCGGTGGGTCCTGTCATGCGCTGTTCCTTGAGTTCTTCCTGCCGTTTCCTGATGGTCTCGAAGCTGATCAGCTGAACTTCCCGGTCGCCGGAGAGTACAGGGCGGGAGAGATCGGTGAGTTTCAGGTGAAAATGGTCCCGATAATCCAGCTCGAGGATTCCCTGCTGGATCAGCTGCTGGATGTAGAGCTGCCACGCGAAGGCGGTGGTATCGCGGCCGACGCCGTAGGTTTTGATACGCTGAAGCCCCAGTTCTTCCACCTCCCGGGTTGCTGCTCCCCGTAGCACATCCACCAGCAGGGAAACCGTCAGGCTCTCCCGGCTTCTCACCACCGCCGACAGGGCTTTCTGGGCGTGAATGCTGCCGTTGAAATACTCCGGCGGATTGGCGCAGACGTCGCAGTTGCCGCAGGGCTCGTCGACGGTTTCGCTGAAGTATGAAAGCAGAACCTGCCGCCGGCAGATTGCGCTTTCGGCATACTCCTGCATACGCTGGAGCTTGGCCGCCTGTATCCTACGGTAATCGGGATTGCCCAGCTCATCGATGAAGCCCTGCTGGGTCTGGACGTCGCGGTAGGAATAGAAGAGGAAGGCCTCCGCCGGATCGCCGTCCCGGCCGGCACGGCCGATTTCCTGATAGTAGCTCTCCAGGTTACCGGGCATGTTGTGGTGGATTACGAAGCGGATATCCGGCTTGTCGATGCCCATGCCGAATGCGATGGTGGCGCATATGATCGGATCCCGGCCGTCGATGAAGCGGTCGTGAACCTCTTCCCGTTCGGCAGGGCTCATGCCGGCGTGGTAGGCCCGGGCCCGATGCCCGGCGCTCTGCAGCTTGGATGCCAGCTGCTCACAGGCCTTTCGGCTTGAACAGTAGATGATGCCGCTTTCCAGCAGGTGGCGGCCCAGGATGGCCTGGATCTGTCGG
>CAWZYW010000449.1:0-3020 GCA_963966255.1 uncultured Salinispira sp.
ATATATAGAGCTGGCGGACGCATACAAATCAGTGGACGAAGCTCTGTTCCACGGCGGCATCGCCAACGCGGTAAACATCGATCTGGTAAAAATCGACAGCGAGCAGCTGGAAAAAATGGAAAAGCCCGAGCAGGCCCTCGAAGGTCTTGACGGTATTCTGGTGCCCGGGGGATTCGGCAGCCGGGGAGTGAACGGCATGGTCATCGCAGCCCGCTACGCCCGGGAGAACGGAATTCCGTATTTCGGCATCTGCCTGGGCATGCAGGTGCTGGTCATCGAATACGCCAGAAACGTCCTCGGTCTCGAGGACGCGAACAGCACGGAGTTCGCTCCGGAAAGCGATGCTCCCGTCATAAGCCTTCTGGAAGAGCAGATCGACGTGAAGAATTACGGCGGAACCATGCGCCTGGGCTTGAGCGAATCGAAGCTCATCGAAGGCAGCAGGATCCGTGATATCTATAAATCCGATGTTATCCACGAACGGCACCGGCATCGCTATGAGGTCAATAACCGCTATCGCCAGGATCTCACCGACGCAGGCCTGATTTTCGGCGGCACTACCCCCGGTGGAGAATTGGTTGAATCCAGCGAATGGAACGATCACCCCTGGGGGCTCGGCGTTCAGTACCATCCGGAATTCAAATCCGATCCCCTGGACGCGCACCCGCTCTTCGCCAGCTTTATCGCCGCCAGCGCCCGGGGTAAGCAGGGCTCATGACCCGCTCATGTCCGGCTTTCTGTCGGCAGTTTTCACGGGTTCTGATCGTGACCGCCCTGCTCATTTTTGTTTCGTGCACGTTTGAATACGATCAGATGCTGCTCAGCGACGAAGAGAAAGCGCTGATTCCCGATGTGCGCCTGGAGAATCTCGCTGAGCGGGTCTATCAGGACGGCGACCGGGTACTGGAGCTGCGCTCCGCCGAATTGAGCACTTATGAATCGAGGCAGCTTCAGGAGCTCATCGATCTCGAGTTTTCCCAGTATGATGCCGAGGGCTTGCTGAGGGTCAGCGGAAAGGCCGCATTCGCCTCGCGGAACCTGGGTAACGATGATATTCTTCTGCAGGATGTCGTCGAAATATTCCTGGCGGAAGATTCCTCCACCATCCGCGGAGAGGAATTCCTTTTCAGCCCCTCCCAGGATCTGATCTGGTCGCCCGACGGCTACGAGGTCGAGCTGGTCAGGGAGGATGGCAGCGTCATTCGGGGAAGAGGCTTCGTCGTGGATCTGGTGGTTCAGGAGATCCGCTTTGATAGGGGTGCGTCGGGCAGACTGAAGGAGTCGGCAGATGAATAAATCATTCGTGAATCGCCTGACTGTCGCGGCGCTTTTGCTGACTCTGTTCGCGGGAGCGTTGACCGCCGACGATTTCGAGTTCAGCGCGGGCCGGGTGCGCTCGGGGTTCGCCGAAGGCCGGGAGCAGACCGTTCTGGAAAACGGCGCCCGGGTAGAAAATGACCAAATCCTTATTACCGCCGACCGAATCAGCCTTTCCGGTGAGGGTAACCGCTATATCGAGAGCAGCGGGACGGTATTCCTCCGCGACAAAGAACAGGATGTGGAGCTTCGGGCGGAATTCCTCAATTATGATTCCCGGGAGGATTATCTGATTCTCGAGGGGAGCGCGGAGTTTCTCGACGAGAGCCAGGATATTCTTGTGAAAGCGACCTTCATCGAGCGGCAGGAAGGCGTCGCGGTGTTTCAGATCGACGTTCAGATTCTCCGGGAAGATCTGATAGCCCGGGCGGAATACGTTCGCTTTTTCGAGGAAGGCGGAAAGCTGGAGCTCAGCGGTTTTCCGGTGGTGAATTACCGTGGCGATGAGTATTCAGCTGATATCATCAGCATTTACACCGACAGCGATGAGATCATCCTGGAAGGTGAAGTCCAGGGGCGGATTTCCGAAGAGGACGACGGTGCTTCCGTGGAGGAACGGACAGAAGGCGAAGGGACCGGTGGAGATGGATCACGCCCTCCCCAGGCACCGCCGGAAACGGGAGGCATGCAGTGAGCACCTTGCAGGTATCCAATCTGAGGAAGAATTACGGGCGCAAAATCGTCCTGAGAGGCATCGATTTTTCAATGCAGGAAGGGGAGGTCGTGGGACTCCTCGGACCGAATGGGGCGGGAAAGACCACCTGCTTTTACAGCATCGTGGGTTTTATCCAGCCGACCTCCGGGGAAATCCTCCTGAACGATCACAACATCACATCCCTTCCGATGTACCGGCGGGCTCGGCTGGGAATTTCCTATTTGCCTCAGGAGGCCTCGGTATTCCGTAAGCTCAGCGTTGAGAATAATATCTGGGCGATCCTGGAAAGCCGCGGAGATCTCGATATGAGCCGCCGCAAGGAAAAGCTCGAGCAGTTGCTTGAGGACCTCGGTCTGCAGGACAAACGCCGTCAGCCGGCCTATACCTTGAGCGGCGGCGAACGGCGGCGTACGGAAATCGCCCGAAGCCTGGCCATCGATCCCCACTTCCTTCTCCTGGATGAACCGTTCGCGGGGATCGATCCAATTGCGGTGCACGAAATCAAGAACATCATCGGCCATCTCAGGGAACGGAACATCGGCATCCTCATAACCGATCACAATGTCCGCGATACCCTGGAAATTACCAACCATTCCTACATTCTCAAGGACGGTGAGATCGTGGCTCAGGGGAGCAGGGATGAGATCATCGCCAATGCGCTGGCCCGGGAAGTCTACCTCGGGGAGTCTTTTCGCGCATAAGGGATTCGCTCTTCGTTGACAAACCCGTTGCGCTCACTCACAATTAATTCCATACGGAGGCATGATTGCAGTATCAGAGACCGGCGCTGGTCCAGACTCAAAAACTCAAACTCAGTCCCCAGATGCTTCAGAGTATCCAGATCATGGCTCTGCCCCTGCAGGATCTCAAGCTGCGGATAGAAAAAGAGCTCGATGAAAACCCCGCGCTGGAAGTCCTCGAGGATCGGGACACCCTTTCCCTGGATTCCTTACCTGAGAAAAACAGCGAAGTGGAATCTTATTTCGAA
>CAWZYW010000450.1:0-3003 GCA_963966255.1 uncultured Salinispira sp.
CTGATGCCGATGCCGGAGCATTGCGCGATGAGATCGATATCGAAAGCGACGGCACATATCTGATCCTGCGGGATTTCCCCGTGGACCCGGCCTGGATAGCCCGGAGATTTTTACCGCGGGAGTAAGCCTAAGGCGAGGAATAAAAATGATAGTGGTAATCGATTACGATGCGGGAAATCTGCGTTCGGTGGAAACCGCCCTTGAGCACCTGAATTCAGACTTTGTCGTTTCCGCCAATCCCGAACAGGTACGAGGCGCCGACACAATAATTTTCCCGGGGGTGGGCGAGGCGGCTCACGCCATGGGGGTCCTGCGCCGGCGAGGTTTGGATCAGGCATTGCGCGAAGCGGTAGGCGCCGGGGTTCCTACTCTCGGGATCTGCATCGGGAGTCAGATCCTGCTGGATGAATCCCTTGAAGCGAGAGACGGCGTAACCCGCTGCATAGGCCTTGAAGCCGGCACTGCCCGGTTTTTCTCCGAAGATTTTGCCAAGCGGGGCATCTCCGGTTTGAAAGTTCCGCATATGGGATGGAATCAGGTCCAGCCCGTCGACGGGCATCCGGCCTCATCTTTGTTCGACGGAATTGAACCGGGCTCCAGCTTTTATTTCGTGCATTCCTACTACCCGGCCCCTTCCGACGATGCTGTTACCCTGGGCATCACGGAGTACGGATTCCCATTCGTTTCGGCTTATGGCCGGGGAAATCTGGTGGCGACCCAGTTTCATCCTGAGAAGTCGGGCCCGGTGGGACTTAAGCTGCTGGACAACTTCATTCGGAACTTCGGAGGCTGATATGCTGGAAAAGCGAATAGTCGTCTGTCTCGACGTCAGGGACGGAAAGACAACCAAAGGGGTAAAATTCCAGGGCAACGTGGATATCGGTGATCCGGTGGAAATGGCCCGCGGCTATTATGAAGCGGGTTGCGATGAACTGGTATTTTACGACATCACCGCCAGCAGCGAGGGCCGGGGCATTTTTATCGATGTGGTGGAACGGGTTGCCCGGGAGATTTTTATCCCGTTCTGCGTCGGCGGGGGCCTGGGCAGCATCGAGGACATCCGCCGGGTCATTAACGCGGGAGCGGAGAAAGTGAGCCTGAATTCCCAGGCGGTGAAAAACCCGGCCATCATCTCCGAGGGTGCGGCGATCTTCGGAAGGCAGTGCGTCGTTCTCGGCATGGACGCACTGAAAGATCCCGCGATGCCATCGGGTTATCAGGTGGTAATCAACGGCGGTCGGGTTCATACGGGAAGGGACGCCCTCGCCTGGGCCCTGGAAGCCGAGAAACTGGGCGCGGGGGAAATCGTGCTCAATTCCATCGATACCGATGGGGTGCGTAACGGGTATGAAATCGAGCTTACGAAGATGATATCCGAAGCAGTCGGCATTCCGGTGGTCGCCTCCGGCGGCGCCGGCGAACCCGAACATCTGGCTCAGGTACTCAGCGAGGGTAGGGCCGACGCCGCGCTCATTGCCAGCATGGTTCACTACGGGGATTATTCCATCAGCGATATAAAGCGGCATTTAGACTCACGGGGGATTCCCGTTCGCCGGACCTAGATCCATCGACCTTATTCAGTTGTTTCCGGAGGCAGCGCAGAGGTGTTGTCCCCCGTGCAAAAAATCTATATATTTAACACGCTAAGGCTTTATTATATATAAAAAATATTATATAGTATACGGAGAAAAAGCGATGCCCTACTACGATTACGAGTGCAAAAGCTGTGGTCATGAATTCGAGACTTTTCAGAGTATGGCCGATGCGGCGCTGACCCAGTGTCCTCAGTGCAACAAGCACGGCCTTCGCAGACTTATCGGCGGCGGCACCGGAGTTATTTTCAAAGGAAGCGGTTTTTACGTCAACGACAGCCGCCCCTCTGATACCGCTTCGAAGCCGGCGGAAACAAAGACCAAGGCCCCGGCATCCACATAAGCCAGCCATCGCGAGGAGATCTGATGAGCATTCAACTGGATAATCTCAAACCCGAGGAAGCAATGGAATTTGCCGATGCTTCCTGTCCCGAAGACGTGTTGAGCGATGCCGCCCAGAAGCTCAAGGTCTGCGGCCATCCGGTTCGACTCAAACTCCTCTGCATGATTTCCCAGCATTCCCAGCCCTGCGTCAGCGAATTATGGGTTTGCCTTAACCAGCCCCAGCCGGTGATCAGCCAGCATCTGGCAATCCTGAAGGACCGCGGAATAGTCCAGTCGGAGGTCCAGGGAAACAAGCGAATCTACCACATCGTGGATCCGTTTATCGATCGCCTGGTGAAAAGCATCCAGAAAAAGGTGGAAGAGGTTCAGGAGGCGGTATAGCCTCCGAGGCTTTACAGGCGATCACGCCTTTTGATAGTCTTTTTCGGTGAAAAACACTCAGGTCTTCCATCTCGGTGATTTCGAAAGCCGAATATCTCTGTATGAACGCGCCGAAGAACTGTTCTCCTTCGACGACGCCCCTTCGATCTTCGTCAGCGACGAAACCGTCTGGGACCGCTTATCGGATTTGCTGCCCCGGGCGCGCGCTTCTCTTGAAAAGCTGCCGCTTCTTCGTTCCCTCGAGGATCTCTCACGCCTGGAAGAGTCGGAAAAGCCCGGATTCCGCGCCGTGGTGATACTACCCGGCGGCGAGGCCGCAAAGACCTTTTCATCGATAGAACTGATTCTTCAGACGGCATTCCAGGCCGGGCTTGCCCGGGACAGCCGCTTCGTAGCCCTCGGCGGCGGCGCGGTCACTGATGTCGCGGCATTTGCTTCGAGCCTGTTCATGCGGGGGAATCGTCTGATCCTGATTCCCAGCACCCTGCTGGCCATGGTGGATGCCGCATTCGGCGGCAAGACCGGTATCAATTATTTCAATCGGAAAAACATGGTGGGCACTTTCTACCCGGCGTCAGAAGTCCGGGTCTTCCCGAATCTCCTGGAGAGCCTCCCGGAGCGGGAGTACCTCGGGGGGCTGGCAGAGGTCATTAAAAGCGCCATGCTCGATGATGCGGAGCTGTTC
>CAWZYW010000451.1:0-2995 GCA_963966255.1 uncultured Salinispira sp.
CCCGGCTCGTCCTGTTTCTCCGGCAGCTTGATGCGCCCCCGGCTGGCCTCCTCGGCCATCAGCTCTCCAAGGCCGCAGCCCGCGTTCCTGGCCATGCGTTCCCCCAGATTATATCGTTCCGGATGAACTGCCGAAGCGTCCAACGGATACGGTCCGCCGGAAATTCTCAGGAACCCCGCTGACTGCTGGAAGGTTTTCGCGCCCATCCCGGGTAAGTCCCTGAGCTCTGTTCGGGAAGCAAAGGCCCCATTGCGCTGGCGATGCTTCACGATGGCTTCGGCCAGGCGTCGGCTCAAACCGGATATATAGGAAAGCAGGGCTTCGCTGGCGGTGTTGAGGTCAACGCCCACGGCGTTCACGCAACTGGAGACCACGTCATCCAGACGGGCCCGGAGTTCTTTCTGGTCTACATCGTGCTGGTACTGGCCTACGCCGATGGACCGGGGATCGACCTTCACCAGCTCGGACAGAGGGTCCACCAGGCGCCGGGCGATTGAAACCGCACCCCTGACGGTAAGATCAAGGTCGGGGAACTCCCGTCGGGCCTCTTCGGATGCGGAATACACCGATGCGCCGCTTTCGCTTACCGGAACTGATAATACGCCCGGCAGGGCCAGAGACTTCACGAAGGCAAGGGCTTCCCGGCCGCCGGTGCCGTTTCCCACCGCCACGGCTTCAATCCCGTACTTCCCGACCAGCTCGCGAAGAACCCGCGAAGCACCTTCCTCGTCACGCCGGGGCTCAAGGGGATAGATCACCGAATGCTCAAGCAGCTCGCCTTCGCGGCCGACAACCGCCAGTTTGCACCCGGTTCTCAGCCCGGGATCCAGACCCAGGGTTATCCGGGCGCCCATGGGAGGAGACAGCAGCAACTGGCGCAGGTTTTCGGCGAACACGTCGATCGCTTCGGTCTCTGCGCGTTCCCTGAGGCTGCCAAGCAGTTCGGTCTCCAGCGAGGGGCGGATCAGGCGCTTATAGGAATCGGCGATGGCTGCGGCCAGCAGGCGGCCGCAGGGTCGGCGCATCATTTCATCGGAATGGCCGCGATAACGGATTTTTGAAATGAGTTTCAGGGCCTGTTCTTCGGCGGGTTCCAGGCGCAGCCTCAGGAAACCCTCCCGCTGGCCCCGAAGCATAGCCAGCAGCCGGTGTCCCTTTAACCGGCGCAGGTCTTCGGAATGATCGAAGTAATCGCGGTACACCGCAGCCCCGTCTTCCCCGCTCTTTTTTACTACTGCCCTGGAGGATATGACCCCGCTTTCCCGGAAAAGGATCCGAAGGGCGTGGCGCAGGTCCGGGTCCCGGCTGATATCTTCGGCAATAATATCCCCTGCCCCGGCCAGGGCTTCGTGGACATCAGCCGGGGCGTCATCGTTTCTCACGAAGGCTGCGGCGAGGGTTTCGGGGTCACCGGATTCCGCCCGGGCAATGATCACTGCCAGTTTTTCAAGGCCTTGTTTGCGGGCACGATCGCCCCGGGTTTCCCGGCGGGGTTTGTAAGGAAGGTACAGATCCTCCAGGCGGGCCATGGTATCCGCCGCCCATATCTGCTTCTGCAAGCCTTCGGTGAGTGATCCCTGGGAGGCGATGCTCTCGAGCACCGCCTTCCGGCGCTTTTCCAGCTCCCTGCGGCGCTGCACACCGTCCCTCAGGGCGATGATCGCAACCTCGTCCATTCCCCCGGTGGCTTCCTTCCGGTATCGGGCGATGAAGGGAACGGTGGCACCCTCATCCAAAAGATCAGCGACGGCCCGGGCTTTCAAAGGAGGAACGTCGAGATCCCGGGCGACGGCGGAAACAATACGGGCATCAGCTTCGGTCATACCGACCGATTATGCTGATGCCCGATGAATTGTGCAAGAAGATTTCCGTCAGCCGCCCGATTATTCCGAGAGCTCCTTGCTGATGCTGATGGCAGCCACGGTACCGTCATTCACCGCAGTGGTGATTTGCCGATACATCTTTGATTTGATGTCCCCGGCGGCATATACCCCGTCGATGTTTGTACGCATTTCCGCATCGGTGGTGATATATCCCCATTGATCGAGGTCCAGATTGTCCAGTCCTTCAAGGTTGGCTATGAACCCGATAAAAACGAATACCCCGTGCCCCCGAATTTCTTTTTGCTCGCCGGTCTTCAAATCCTCTGCGACGACTCCCATGTCCATGGTGCCGTAGCGCTTGAATTCACGAGGCTCATGACTGAACAGGAAGTTCACCTTCTTATCTGCGAAGATTTTCTCCTGAGCGATCTTGTTTGCCTGCAGCTCGTCGAACTGATGGATTATTGTGATGGATTTGGCGAATTTGCTGATAAACAAGGCTTCCTCGATGGCCGAATTTCCTCCGCCGATTACGATGACGTCCTTTTCGTCGAAATACTTCGCGTCGCAGGTGGCGCAATAGGATATGCCGTCACCGCGGAACTCGAGTTCGCCGGGAATACCCAGGGGCCGGGGCCGGGATCCGGTGGCGATAAGCAGCCGCTTGCCCCGGATGGTTTCGAAGCCGTCGATTTTCACGGTCTTCTTATCCAGGTCAACGGAGTTCACTTCCACTGCCGCCCGGAACTCCACCCCGTTCTCTTTGGCCTGTTCGCTCATATAGTGGCTGAGCATCATGCCGTTCTGAGGTTCTATAAATCCGGGATAATTGGAAACCTGGTGGGTAGTTGCGACGTATCCCCCGGGAAGGGCGATATCCACCAGCACGGTTTTGAGCCGGGCCTGGGCGAGGTAGACCCCGGCGGTGAGCCCTGCGGGCCCTCCCCCGAGAATGACCACGTCGGCATCGGTTTCCACCGGCTCGATCCCGGCCTTTATTTCTTCTGCCCGCTGATCGCCGACCAATGCGTCCAGGTTTTTCATAATCTCCGAACGCTTGATTCCTCCGGATAGCTTGTCTCCAACTATTTCACCATTGCGGTAGAACAAGAGGGTGGGACTGCCGGTGACCCCGAGCTCGGTGGCGAGTTCCCGGTTGCCCTGTCGGAAAA
>CAWZYW010000452.1:0-2983 GCA_963966255.1 uncultured Salinispira sp.
AAGCGGTGTCGGCGATCCGGGCCGAAGGGTACCTCAGCCTGGTTCTCGGTGGGGGTCACGAAACCGCATGGGGGCATTTTTCCGGCCTGGCCGCCGCATCGGGTCCATCCGGATCATCACCTCCGGCGATTATCAATATCGACGCCCATCTGGACATGCGTCCCGACCGGCCGGGGAGCAGCGGAACGCCATTTGACCAGGCTGCCGATTTTTGCCAGGAGATCGGCAAGGGCTTTTCCTACTTCTGCGCGGGACTGAGGGAAGAGGCGAATACCCGTTTCCTGCTGGACCATGCACAGCGCAGGGGCGGTCGCTGGTGCAGCCTCAGCGATCTGCGCCGGGCCGTCGACCCGCCCGGCGGAGGGGACGAAACCGGCTTGCCTGAGGAACTGGCGGCATTCATCAAGGATGCGGAATCGCTGTATCTGACGATCGACCTCGATGCCTACTCGGCGGCGTTCGCACCGGGGGTCAGCGCGGCGTCTCCCCGGGGGCTCTCACCTGAGGATACGGACCCCCTGATCCGAGCGCTTGCCCGGTCCGGAAAACTCGTCGGTTTCGATGCGGTGGAACTCTGTCCGCGCCTGGATATCGACGGAGGAACCGCGGCCCTGGCCGCGGGGATTATCTGGCGGGTGTTTCGGGATTTGATCCCCTCGGACTGAACTGGTCCCAGATGCCGGTTCAGCGGTCAGGGAACCTGCTCCAGTCTTCCGATGCCGGTCTGAACCAGTTCGCCGATATCCGCAGTTCCCCTGATACGAAGGCTCCCCACTCCGGTGAGACGGGCATCAACCCGATCGACTACGGTCATTTCCGCGGAACCCGCTCCGGTAAGAGCCGCTTCCAGTTCGGCGGCGGCGAAATCGATCCCCCGCAGCGAACCGGCTCCGGTCAGCCTGAGGTCGATAAAATCACCCCGGCCTTCCAGGGTTATGCCGCCCGCCCCGGTGTTGATGATCTCAGCATCCCGGGTGATCAGCGCCAGATCCATATCTCCTGCACCGGTGAGCCTGATTTCCGCCTCCTCGGCGATAACCCGGAGGGTCATGTCGCCGGTGCCGGTACTCAATGCGGTAAAGCGTTCGACCCGGGCCTGAGCCGCTATGTCACCGGTACCCGTGGTGAGCAGCTCCAGTTCGTCGCTGCGGATCACGCCGGATACCTGAGCGTTTCCCGTGCCGCTGAGGGCCAACGCTTCAAGTGCTTCCAGATTGATGTACAGCGTCGTGCTGCGGGAAGCGAACCATCCGGAGACCGGGCGGTTCTGGCGAATACGAAGAAGGTCTCCGTCAATCTGGAATCTCAGACTATCTATGACCTCTTCATCGCCCTCAGCCCGAATCCCGGGACGCTCATCCAGGGCAATGATCAGGTCGACGCTGGTGCCATTGGTTATCCGGTTGATTCCGGAAATACTGCCGAGGTCGAACAGGCTCATGCCCGCAACTTCCGATGCGCCTTCGGCGAATAATCCGCCGCCCGCAAACAAAAGCAGGAGCATAGTCACTGCGGCAAAACCGATGCGTTTCAAACTTCTTTCCATCATCTCCGTACCTCCCGGGAGCGGTTTTCTCCCGTACAACCATTCAACAAGTCTGGAGTCCGATTCTGTTCCCGCTGACCGTTTTCATTCTCCCGGTCCGTCCGCTGGATCGGGATAATAAAAGCGGGGAATCGCCGCAGTCGCCGCGGCGTACTCCGCCTCGGTCATCCTTCCCCGTTCCAGCATGGTATCGAAATTCCATCTCATCCGCTCGAACCAGCCGGGGGAGATGGCGCCGTTTCGATAGTACTGATAATAGCGCTTCGGGGACGGAAGAATGCTGGCCAGCCACACCGCTTCTCCGGCGCTGAGGTCAGCGGGATTCTTCCCGAAGTAATGCCGGGCTGCGTCGTAGATGCCGAATATTCCCGGACCGAATTCAGCCAGATTTATATAAATCTCGAGAATCCTGTCCTTGGGTATGCCGAGCTGCTCTTCTACCAAATATACCAGCAGAAGCTCCTGGAATTTCCTGGAAAATTCCCGGTCGTCACTCAGGAAGAGGTTCTTCACCAACTGCATGCTTATGGTACTCGCGCCGAGGATGATTTCCCCTTCGGAAACGTTCCTTGCTATGGCGTCACTCACGGTATTCCAATCGACACCGCGATGGAAGAAAAAATCCCCGTCCTCCCCGGTGAGTATGGCGGAAATGATCCATCGGGACATATCCTCAAGGCGGACATAGACATAGCTGTCGTCCGGGAGATTTTCAGCCAAGATACCATTACCGTCCGATGCCACTTCAGAAGCAGGAATGCCTGCCCAGTGGGATTCGATCCATGCTCTGCTGCGTTCGCTATGCAGCAGCATCCATTCCATGGAGGGTTGTTGATACGCCGGAATTCTGATTTTGCGGGAGTACTCAATGCCGGTATCCTGAATGGTATGCTCAAAGCCATCCATGAGTGCCCGGGGGTCGTATTGCCGCGGCATATTCAGCAGTGAAAATCCCCGAACTTCGAGACGGGGATCCCATTCGATACCCCGCAGGTACCCGGGGGGTATGATCACATCCGCCCGTCCGCTCACCGTACCGCTGACTTCCGCTGCCGATAAGTCGCCCAGGATTTCCGGCGGGAACAGAGACAGGGCATCCTGAATGTCCACCGCTTCAGCATCGAGACGTAGTCGAATCGTTTCGGGAAGCATCGGGCTACGCAAGCCGGCAGGTCCTTCGTCAGCTTGCACCAGACCTTCTATATCGGCGCTGAATCCCGCGCGAACGCCGTTCACCTCTATGTTGCCGGTTTCGATTCTGATGATACCGAGCGGCGCGGCGGGCTCGGGGTACGCGGCGATTTCAGGCCGGGGACCGGCGAGCCGATAGGACGGGTCGGGAATTCCCTCGCAGTCCCTGGGCAAGTCCCAATGGGCCAAATCGGCAATGAGGGGGAGGGGGCCCCTGACTGGCACCGGTAAACGGACACCGGTGAC
>CAWZYW010000453.1:0-2983 GCA_963966255.1 uncultured Salinispira sp.
ACCGAGACGATTCTGCCGCATGGTTTTGGCCACCATCGCCGCGGAAACCCAGCTTTCCAGTTCCGCGCTGGTCCGCTCATCACCCAGATAGCCGGTGAGCAAATGGTAATCTATGCCGGCGCGGTTGAATACATTGGCAATCTCGGGAACCGAGCAGGCCTGGCAGTGGGCGAGCCATTCCCCGGTCATGACGCCACGATCGCCCAGGGCGTTGAACGCCTCATAGTCGATGGCCGCCACCGGTTGGATATTCAGAACGACTACAGGTACCCCCGCTTCCTGGGCTACCGGAAGCACGGTTGAAGACAAAGCATAGGTCGAGATATACAAAAATATTATATCAACTTGCTTTTGCCGGAACAGGCTTCCTACCGTAGCCGCCCGTTTGGGATTATCGACCAGGCCGACGTTCACCAGATTGACGGCATCGTTTTTCAGGATTTCACGGGCAATATCTTCCTGATACCCTTCAAGACGCTCTTTCAGGCCTTCGAATTGAGGCCAGTACGTGTCCAAACCGATTCCGAACAAGCCGACGCTAATCTTGTCTTTGCTCATGTCATCATTCCCCTTACTGGTAAAAATAGCGTACACCCGATCTTACCAGCGGAGAATGGAAAAAATTTTTTAATTGATTTCCTTTATTTCGGTTATCGAAATTGTAAACGGATTCTCCCAGTACCTGCCGGTGAACCGTGAAGCTGAAAAATGGGAAATTTACAGCAAAGACGCCGGCTACGCGCAGGTACCACCGGGGTCCCCCTACCCGATGATTCCCGAGGACCATCCTCGGGCATATGCGGAAAAGGTGAAAACCGGCCGCATACTGAGGGAATATCAATTGGTCTATATTACCTCGGGTACGGGATGGTTCGAGGATGAAGCGAACGGCCGGAGAGATATTGCCGCAGGAGACATCTTCATTCTGTTCCCCGGAATCAAACACGCGTACTCCCCCTACCGGGAGACCGGCTGGCAGGAGTATTGGGTCGGATTCGCCGGCAAGCACGCCGAACGCCTGAGGGCAAACGGACTCTTCGCCCCCTCGCACCCGATTTACCATATCGGGATCAATACGAATATCATGGCCGACTATGAGCAGATCGTTCAGCTCTGCCGCCAGCAGACACCGGGCTTTCAGGTGCTGCTCGGTGCCATGGTGCTCCAGCTGCTCGCCCACCTGCACGTCTGCAAGATCAGTTCGAACACCAGCCATCAGGACAGCGAGCTGGTACAGGCCGCCCGATCGATCATGCAGCTGCACGTGGAAGACGGAATCGAAGTGGAAAGCCTCGCGAACGAAATCGGAGTCCAGTACCCCTATCTGCTCCAAATCTTCCAGCAGTACACGGGACTGACCCCGTATCAATATTACCTGCAGTTGCGGATCCACCGATCCCAGGAATTGCTGCAGCATGATGAAATGTCGATCAAGGAAGTCGCCGCCCAGATGAGTTTCGATAATCAGTACTACTTCTCACGCCTGTTTAAGAAGAAAACCGGTATGACACCCAGCGAATGGAAAAAAGGGCTGGAATCATGAGCGCTTAGCTCCAGGGTTTTTTTCCCCATCGCCGCACATCGATACGGTCGATACATGCGTTGCCCGAGGCTCCAAGCAGAAAAAGAACGGCCTCGGCAATTTCCCCAGGCGCGATCAGTCCGTCGGCATCGATGTCGGGTCGCATTTCGCTGACCATCGGCGTATCGACGCCCCCGGGGGCGATGATATGCACGCCGATGCCCAGGGCGTGAACTTCCCGGGCGTATACTTTGGTGAAGCCTTCCAGGGCATGCTTGCTGGCCGCATAGGCCGACTGGTTTTCATAACCCTTCCGCCCCACCACCGATGAGATATTCACCACCCGTGCCCGGGGGGACCGGGCAAGGTAAGGCGTGGCCTCCCGGCAGATCAAAAACGGCGCCCGGGCGTTTATCGCCAGCATGCGGTCCCAGCTCGCGAGGTCAGTCCGTTCCACCGGCATCTGCATGGCAAGCCCGGCGTTGTTGATGACGCAGTCCAGGCCGCCCATTGCTTCGGCGGCCCGGCCGGGCAAAGCCGCCGCGGCGTCGGGATCTTCGAGATCGGCGGAAATGGCCCGGGCATCTCCAAGGCGATCGGACAGCTGCTGTACCAGGCCGCGGAGCTCCGAGGTCCGGCGGCCGCTGAGTGCCAGCCTTGCTCCGGCCCCGGCGAGAGCGGAGGCGATGGCCCGGCCGATGCCGCCGGTGGCACCGGTAAGCAGTACCCGGTATCCTCCGAGCCGCAACTCAGCCGGCATCAGCCTGACCGCCGGTCTTCAAGGATGAGATTCAGGATGGTACCGGCACTGAGGCCGAAATGCTTCGCCACGGCCTCGGCCGGGCCGGATGCGCCGAAGGTCTCAACACCCGCATGGCCGAGATAGCGGCCTTCGCCCGCCAGCCGCTCCCATCCGATTCCCACTCCGGCTTCGGCGCTGACCACTGCCGTTCCCGGGGGAATCAGAGTACGGAAATATTCTCCGGGCTGGGATACAAAGGCATTGAGGTCGTGAACCGATATGACCCTCACCGCCAGGCCCTTCTCCGCCGCGGTCTGCGCCGCTTCCAGGGCGATTCCCAGCTCGCTCCCGCTGGCGGCGATGACGTATTCCGGCGTAGCATCGCAGTCCCGGGCGATGTATGCGCCGCGGGAAAAATTCTCCCGCCAGGAGGCGTCGCTCTTCTCGAAGCTGGTCAAAGACTGCCTGGTGAGTAATAGGGCCGTGGGTCCCCAGCTGGCCGAGAGAGCGTGCTTCCATGCCTCGTTCACTTCTTCTCCATCCGCGGGGCGCAGAACCTTGACGTTCGGGATAATCCGCAAGGAAGCCGCGTGTTCCACCGGCTGATGGGTTGGACCGTCCTCGCCGCCAAACACCGCGTCGTGGGTGGAAATGGAGGTCACCGGGAGCCCCATCAGTGCAGCCAGGCGGATGGCCGGCCTCATGTAATCGGCAACAAC
>CAWZYW010000454.1:0-2979 GCA_963966255.1 uncultured Salinispira sp.
AGGTCCGGTGGGACAAGGAGTACCAGGGCAGGGGCCGAGCCGATGAGCACTGCGGCACCGATGATCGACTCCCGCTTGTCTGGAGCCTTGCGGCGGGATCGGTATTCGAAGCGGTAAATCAGAACCGCATAGATGGCGAAACCTGCCACCATCAGGACGAAGGCGGCGGTGTTAAACGGCCTGGCCGCCGAGGCCATATCCTCGGAGACCCGGGAAAAACTGATCATGCGCTGGAGATAGTAGGCGAACAGGAAGGGCTCAGGGTACAGCAGCCGGCCGAAGCCGCGCCGGAAAATCAGCCAACTGGACAGATAAGCGTACGCTGCGGCCCCGTAAAAGCCAAGGAGCGTTCTGCTGAATCCCGTCCAGGGCAGGAATACCAGGGGCAGGATCAGCGCCAGCAGCTGGCTGGGCCGCAGGACAATCCTGGCCGAAAGCCGAATGGTCCCCCGGTTTCCCCGACGCCGGGCGGCCCCGTCGATTTTCGGGCCGAACCAGGCCAGCAGGGCTTCGGCGGGCACCAGAATCAGTGCCCGGAGCACAAAGCTCCCCTCCCAGAAAAGGCTGGTAGCCGGTAAGGCCAGAGGGGTGAGCATCAGGATTATATAAAAGGCCAGGCGGCCGAAAAAAACAAATGCCATCATGGGCACATCCTTTCTGTTAATACATCGAGTTCAGGCCCCGGTCTTCCCCGAGGGCTTTATACCTCAAATCTCGCAGACCAGAACGAATTCCCTCAATGCTCCGATGTGCCCCGCGGCGAAGCTTCGTTTCGGAGCCCTGAGGTCTACGGGCTTCATGAGGGGCATGAAATCGCCGGGCCCCGGCTCATGGGGGAACAGGCTCATCTTCAGATCCGCATCATTCGCTTCCGAAGAACCCTGGACCATAAACAAGCTGATCTCCTGCGGCGGGTATCCCCGCAGGAATCTCGGCAGATCGGCGCACAAACTGTGGCTGGAAATCATCATCGCCGATTCAAGTTTCGGCAGATCCGCGGGGTCGAGATGCGGCGGAGGGAGGCATCCGGCCCGGCGCCTACGGGCGGGATCGGATCCCTCCGATCCGGCGATGGGGAATAGTTCGCCGTTGAGAAACAGGTCGATCAGGTAGCCCGGGTGCTGGCGTTGCACCGCATCAAGGAATCCCGCAGCCAGCGATTTCACCGCCGCCAGCTGGAAATGATACCCCGCCCGATTCGCTTCGCCGCCGGTTTCGCTGATCAGCATGACCCGGATAAGCCGGGTTTTCGCTTCGGATTCAGGCGGAATCCGGGTAAGAAGCTTGTTGACCCGCCCCGAGGCTTTCCAGTTGATATCCCTGGCCAGGTCCCCGGGCTGGTAATCCCGGATGAAGATTTTTTCCTGTTCCGACTTTTTCGCCCGGCTGTTATCCTCTTCGCTGGTCCTGGAATCGACGAAGCGGATGTCCCCCACGGGAAAACGGGCGGGCAGTACCGCGACCTGGCGATCTAGCACACGCCCCAGGTGCCGTCGGCCTATACCGAAAATGTCCTTGACGCTGAACTCTCCGTGAAGAAAGAGGGTTCCGGGAAGGGGGGGAGCCAGTTCGACGGGCTGGGGACTGATGTCCTCCAGCCGATACTCCCGCCGGGAGCGGTAAATATCCTGATCACCCACGGCCAATCGGGCGCGTATGCTCCCATGGAAGCGGAAAAACGGCGGAAGCCGCCAGCGGGAAAGCCGGAGATAATGGGACTCGTTGGAAGAGCCTGCCAACAGGTCCCCACCGGAGTCCCAGTGCAGATCCTCCATAAGTCCCTCGGAATCGATAAAGCGTGGGATCACCGCCGCAGCCACCGTGAGGGTCAAGGCGAGCATGCCCCCGGCGCTTGCCAGGGCATCTGAGCGAACCAGACCGCTTCCCAGAAGCAGCATTGAGGCCAGCAGGAGAAGCGTGCCGAAGAGGGTCAGGGGAAAACGGAGGGCCAGGTCAGGGAGTTTCATTTTGATTCCCGAACGATGCTCCGGTAACTGGGATCGACGGCGGTGTTGCCCATGATTTCCCGCAGGACATCTTTTTCATCGATTTCCGCGTCGAAGCACTCGATACGGTGGGCCATCGCCGGAAGCACCAGCTCCTTGACGGTATCGATATCCGGATAGCTGCGGCCCCGGACCAGGGCCAGAGCCCTGACCAGCCGTGAAAGCTTCACGCCGGTGCGGGGACTGGCGCCCAGCTCCAGCTGGGGGTGGTTCCGGGTGGCACGTACCACGGCGATTATGTAATCCAGCACGTCCGGATGGATTTCCATGGCATCCACCGCGGCCATCCAGGACAGGATTTCACCCTCGCTGACCACCGGCTTGAAATTATCCCATGCGCGGACCGAGCCGTGCATCTTGACGATGGAGCGTTCATCCTCCTCGCTGGGATAGCCCAGGGATATCTGAAGCATAAAACGGTCCAGCTGGGGGGCGGGCAGGGGAAACAGATGGCTGCCCTTCAGGTTCATGGTGGATATCAGGAAAAAGAGCTCCGGCAGCCGATAGGTCCGCCCCTCTATGCTCACCGCCTTCTCCTCCATTGCCTGAAAGAAGCTGCCCTGGGTCTTGGGCGTGAGCAGGTTGATTTCATCGCAGAGGATAAAATGAGAAAAAATAGGCCCACGGTTGAAGATCATTTCGTATTCGCTGCCCATTAATCGGGAGTAGCCCAGTATATCCTGAGGCAGGAGATCGACGGTGCACTGGATCCGGTTGAAGAAGGCGATTTCCACCTCATCCACCGTTCGGGTTTCCTCGGGCCAGCCGATGCTGCCCGCCAACGCTCTGGCAAGAGAGGTTTTTCCCACCCCATGGGTATCGGCCAGCATCACATGGCCCCCGGCGATCATGGCGGCGACGATGTATTCGAGTTTCCGGCGATCGACGTAAATAACCGATTGGATGTTATCGATAAGGCGGTCTATCTGATCTTTCATACTGCTAAGTATACTGATGCGGCGGGGGGAAATAC
>CAWZYW010000455.1:0-2977 GCA_963966255.1 uncultured Salinispira sp.
GGCTCGGAGATGTGTATAAGAGACAGCATTCTGCCCCGGAAGCTGGGGGTCTTCTACGCGGGAATAGCCGAACGGCCTTGCTAAGACTTCCCTTGCAATACAAAAGCTGCGGACCGATAATACGAGAAATCACTATTTTTGGAGCAAGGGATGGAATCGCATAAGCGCTTAATCAAGGAAGGCGGGTTCTTTCGCACCATTCAGGTTATCGGGATCGCGGGAATGGGAATTCTTCTATTCCTCCATGCGCTGGTGAGGACCGTGTTCTCAAATCCCCGGATGGCCCGATCCAGCGCCAGAGATCTGTTTCGCCGATCGTATTATCGCCATCCCGACCGGGAAAAACATCGCAAGCAGATATACCGACCTTCCTTGCGAACTATCGAGTCCCGCCATGAATTGCGAACATGGCGATTCGATATTGGAAAAAACCAGCTTGATCCGTCACACAAAACACTTATCGATCAGGGATTTACCGCAAGTCCGGTGGATGTGAAACATGTTCTCGCCGTCGAGGTAAACGGAAGGAAGGGTTTCCGCCTGCGATTTCTCGGTGAGCCAAATGACTCTCATCCGAAGTACTTCTATTACCTGGAGGGGTCAGCCTTCGAAATGGGCTTTCAGATGGGGTTGTTGGCCGCCCGGCAGGTTTACGATATGACCACCGACTATACAGACAATGTGGTGCTTTCCATGGCGGGCATGGGAGGCAAGAATCCTCTGGCCATCGGAAACATCATCACCGAAATGATCTACCTCATGTCCCGCCGCCGGCTGCATCGAATTCCCCTGGAGATGCGTGAGGAAATGTACGGCATGTATCTGGCGGTGAAAAAGTACAGTATCGTCCCCGGTACCTGGCGAATCCTGCTGCGGGATCTTATCACCTTGAACTACGGTATCGATACCATCCTTTCCCATTATTATAAGCTGCCTTTTCTTGCCGGCATCGGCGCCAGGCCCCAGAATTTTATCGCTCCCATGGCATGCAACGCGTTCATTCTCGATGGAGAACGCACAAAGGACGGCCACACCCTCTTCGGCCGAGACTTCATGTTCGCCACCTGCGATGTGTTCAGCCGCACCGGCTCATATATCCTCTACAATCCCGAGAACGCCGAATCCTGGGAAAAAAACGATCGGTCGATCCGCAGCTTTCTGTCTTTTGCCGCCCCTGGCTTCATCGGATCGGTCACCGGTCTGAACCCCCGGGGCCTGAGCATGGGGGTCCATCTAGCTGCCGGCCGGAATGTAAACCGGCGACAGCCGGGCCTGAATTCCCTGCTGCTGATCCGGAGGGGAATAGAATCCTGTACCTCCATCGGTCAACTCACCGGGCTGCTCGGCGGTCCGTGCTCTCCGGAGGGCAAGGCCGGGCAGGGGATTACCAATATCTATCCCCTTGCGCAAAGCGCTCGGGAGACCCGGAAGATCCGGAAGGCCCGGGAGGCCCGAGAGGCCCGAAAGGCCCGGGAGTCCCAGGAGGACCAAGAAGCCCAGGAGACCGGGAACGAGGGGGATCACACGGGCTGTATCATCGAGGCCGGCGACTGGAAGCATGACAGTCGCAGCCGGAAGGATTTTATCCGCTACCTGCCCAGGGACATGCGCCGGAGTATAAAAAAGGGTCTTCTCTCATTCCCCAATGAAGTCGAGCTCAGCCAGATAAACAAGGCAGCGCCGTATTCCAACGGATCGGTAATTCGCTATATAGATACCCATTTCCCCAAGTTCCCCCTTGGCAACGGGGCATCGGTTCCATTGGGAGAGAAATACAATAGAGCCCTGTTCGAGTATTTTGGTATTCCCGGCTACGACTCCTCGAATATGGAAGGAGCCAACGGAATGTACGTCACCAGTGATGATTTACGCCGGATTTACCGGACACAGCCGAAAACCGATGATTTGGATGGATTCATAGTGCCCTCTACGTTCTTTTTCCCTCCGCAGAGGGAGGACGATGAACATATGCTCATCGCAACCAATCATTTTATCAGTCCCCTGATGCGGCTGTTCGGCATGAATTCGTGGATCGGGAAAATTCAGCACATGCAGAAAAACGACAGCGAGAGCCAGTGGCGTTATGATGATCTAAATAAACGAATAAAGGATCGATTGTATAAAAAGCCTCATCTCGATTTCGACGACGCCCGGGAGCTGATCGATTATCTGCGACCCTTCGATCCCGTCCCCGGCGGCGGGTACCTGCCAAGCGATAATTATTTTTTCTACGGCTACCGCCACGCGAAAAAGCATCACATTCCCCCGGAGCATCCCTCCGAGGTGGAAGTGAACGGCTGTATCTCCGCTCTGGATCTGGATGATTTGCGGATCACTACGCTCTGGGGAAGCTATGGCGACGGATGGATAGAGATCCGCTACAGAGATCTCCTGAACGTTATGCCGGCAGCTCCCGTGGCTACCGCTCCGAGGCCTTCCGTTCCTTGACCAGGAGGGTGCTCACATCCCCGGAAAATTCCCGGGTAAAGAGTATGTCGTGTCCCATGCACAATCCGTATAGCAGGGCGAGCTCGGCACCCTCGGCATTGAGCTGGGCGGCCTGGCTCAGGGGATTGCAGCTGACCCCGGGAAGGCTGCTCTCGCTGTTCACCTGAGCCTGGCTCATGGACCCGGCGGTACAGGACACTGCGGTGATACTGATTCCCGCTGAACGAATGAGCTCGCTTACTGATTTCGCTTCAGCCTCAACGCCGTAACAGTAGGCCAGCCCGATCCTAGAGTAGCCGGCATTCCGGGCAAACTCGATGCTCTCTTCCAGGCGGTTGAGAGTCCCCGCCCGGCCATTGTCCACCAGTGCGGCGGCAGCTTGTACCAGCTTCTGGTTCTCACCATGACGGTAGCGCTCCAGGATTCGGTCCCGATCGAACTGTTCCAGTCCGCAGCTTTCGTTCTTCCTGCAGCTTTCTTATGAGGCCCCCTGTCAAGAGATTATTTCAGGTATTAAAGATCAAAAACG
>CAWZYW010000456.1:0-2969 GCA_963966255.1 uncultured Salinispira sp.
GCCCGTTTGCCTGAACTCCCGCTCCCCCCCCGGCGCCGTTCGCTTTCCATCGGGAGATTTTCGCTTTCACTTTTACGGTTGCCGTAGCCGGCCAGGTCGATAATAATTTCCCTGAGACTCTCCACGCTCACCTGATTATCATCGAGAAATCGAAGGGTTTCCCCTTCTTTTGCGCACGCGAGGAGGAGGTGTTCGGTACCGATGAATTCATGGCCCAGGTGTTTGGCCTCTTCGGCGGAATCTTCCAGAACCTTCTTTCCCCTGGGACTCGGGGGTACATCGCCGAGGATAAACCCGCCGCGCTTGCGGGGAATATTCTTTTCCAGTTCGATCTGCATCTTCGCCGGATCGATCAGTGCTTTCAGAAGCGCTTTATATGCCAGCCCGCCGCCTTCCTTGAGAATGGCAATCATAATATGTTCCGGCAACAGCTGGTCAGAGTGAAAGCGTTTCGCCTCGTCCTGGGCAAGGATGGTGAGTATTTTCTGTGCTCTCTGGGTCAGACCCTTAAACATGCAAACTCCTCAATACGCTACAGCATATCATTTTTAAATCTCGGATCATAGGTCCGTCGGATCAAGGACCGTTTTGGATGCAAAGGCATCCCGAAACAGATCCGCCCGGAACTCTTCAAGATCCGCTTCGAACTCTTCCGAGGCCTCGTCGGTCGCCGGAGATCCATCTTTCGGTCCATCCAGCGCTTCCTCTTGCGAGGCCTGTCGGTAAAAATACTGCACATGACCCGGCTGAGTCAAAAAAAACAATCCGATCCCCGGCGGCCCATCGGGAAGGATCCCGAGGCTCTGTCCGCAGCGGACCCGACTGTATAGATCGAGGCTCTCCCTCAGATTCAGCAGCCGGCTGTGGCTCAGGGTACCGTAATCTCTCCATATGAGATCCAGATACTCCCGGGCACCGGAAATCCGCTGATTTTTGCGCGCTTCCCTCTCGTAATGTATAAATTCTACCACCACCAGAGCAAGTTTTTCCAGAAGATCCTGTTCGGGGATGCCCAACTGGCCTTCGAGGACCAGCAAATACACCTCCGCCAAAGACCCGCCTCCGGTGGAACCAAAACGGCTCAGGTTCAGCCCTTCCCGCTGGGCATGAGCCACCACCTCGTCAAAGCGCTTATCCCTGCCCAGCCCCGGCAGATGCAGCAGAACTTCGGCCCGCAGACCGCTGCCGGTTTTTTCGATTCTCGAACGCAAATAGCCGAGCTCCAGGGACACGGCATAGGAAAAATACCGTTCCAGCACCGAATCCGCCGCTTCAAGGCGTCGATAGCTTTCGGCGATCTCGAATCCCGGGGCAATTTCGCTCAGACGGATATGATCCTCCCAATTGAGCAGGAGGGCAGACCCCCCGTCACCGCTGAGCCACAAGCGGGTACCCGGACCGATTTCATCGGGATCAGCCTGGGAGCCCGGTAGATACAGCTGCTCCGTGAGCAGCAGCCTCTTGATCTCATCCAGCGAAGCGAGTTCCATGGCCCGGTATTCGCCTTCCATCTCCCGCACCGCTTCTTCGCTGCGGCGGAGAATTTCGATCTTTTCGGCGCTTTCCATCATCGAAGGAAAACAAAAATCCTGGCAGTTGCGACTGAGATGCAGGCGGGTTGAGAGTACCCCGTCCCCTTCCGGCCCCTCATTGCTAAGCCAGCGGGGCAGTTCAGCGGCGATGCGCCGGTAGCTTCGCTTACTTCCCATCATCACTCCCGCCCTCGTCCAGGCGGGCCAGCAGCCCGCGCAGCCGTACCGCCTCCTCGTAATCCTCCCGGTTCAGGGCATCTTCGAGCTTAGCTTCCAGTTCCGGTTTGTCCACCAGGACGTTCCGTACCTGTTGCAGACTCCGGGGAAGCTTTCCACGATGGGATACCCTGGAACCCGAGCGCCGAAGCAGGGAATCGATTTCGGACTTGAAGATTTCATAGCAGTCGCTGCAGCCCGCCCTGCCCCGGCGGCGCAGATCGGCGAAACTGGTGCCGCAACGGGGGCAGAGCTTGTTGTCCCGGGGGCCGACGCCCGTGGGGTCGAGAACCGCGGCGAACAGGTCCCCCACCCGGGGGATAATCGTTGAATCGCGACGCCCGATGCCCAGAAGATATGCGCAGGACGCGCAAATCGTACTCGTCCGGGGCCGGCCGCCGAGATTCTGGGTAATGTTCAGGAGTTCATCTTCCTCGCCGCAGAACTCACAGGACATCCCGGGGGATTCCTCCGGATTCTGCTCGGAAGGATTGGGTTTGTTCATATTCGGCTTCCCTCCCGGAAGCGATTTCGCCGGTGGCGATTTAATGACGGTGCAGCAGCTCCAGCGGTCGCAGCTTCACCGCCCTTCGGGCCGGCAATAATGACATAATCAGGCTCAGCAGCACCGAAACCCCGGCCATAATGGCCAGATCGCCGATTTTCACCTCAACGGGGATGCTGCTCAGGTAAAAATCGGGATTGAACAGCTGAAGCGGGATATAGCCTTCGGCGGGACTGAATAACACGGTACTGACATAGCCCACGGCATTGATTGCGCTTTCGATCAGCGCGATGATCAGGTTAACATTATAAGCCGCCAGGGTTCCCAGGGAAAGGCCGATGAGGGTTCCGATGGTTCCGGTCATACCCCCGGCCAGAATAAATACCCGCAGGATGGGTCCCCGCCCCCAGCCGAGGGCCTTGAGCATTGCTATTTCTTCCTGTTTTTCCAGCACCAGCATGATCATCGCGGCGGAGATATTGACCGCCGCCACCAGAACGATAAGCACCATGATAAAGAGCAACAGGTTCCTAGTGGTGATGAAACTCATATACTGGCTGCGTTCCAGATCGAACCAGCTGTAAACCCGCCAGTTCTGATCGATGATCTCCCGGATATCGCTGAGAATGGGACTCTCGCTGACCTCCGATACGTCCTCCCCGGCCATGCCCGATGCGCCGCCGCTTTCAGCGCCGGCGATATTAACGAATCCCAGG
>CAWZYW010000457.1:0-2967 GCA_963966255.1 uncultured Salinispira sp.
GGTTGGGATTCACCGCGGGAATACCAACGCCGTTATTGGTGGCGTCGAGGGTGAGGATTTCGCCGCCGGGGAACGAACCGTTCAGGAAGGCTTCGATCATGTCGTAAGCGGCCTGGTCGATTTTCTTCACTGCGGAGGTCAGGATAACGGAGTTCTCGCCGTCGTAGAGACCGTCGGCATACTGGTCTACGTCAACACCCACGATCCATGCTTCTTCTCCGGCAAGAGCCCGGCTCTTGGCTTCATTGATAGCGCCTACGCCGACACCGCCGGCGGCGCAGAAGATCGCGTTAACGCCCTTGTCGAACATCTGGGCGGCGATCTGCTGACCGGCAGCCACGTTGTCGAAGGTACCCTGGTACACGATATTCTCTGCGAAGAAGGTGATGTCGGTGCCCAGGTTTTCATTGGCGTACATAACACCCTGCTGGAAACCCCAGTTGAATTTCTGGACGGGAGGAATTGCCATACCGCCGATGAAGCCCACTTCGCCTTCCTGCAGCTGGAGGGCTGCGGCAACGCCGGCTACGAAACCGGACTGATGCTCAGCGAAGAAGATGGAAACGGTATTGGGACCGACCACCGCGTTGAAATCGCCGGAATGGGGATAGCCGTCGAGCAGCACGAAGTACGCGTCGGAATAGGTTTCCTGAGCCTGAAAGATGGCGGTTTCGAATTTGAAGCCCGGGGTTACGATGAACTTGAACCCGCCGTCGTAGAGGTTACCGATTTCCAGTACATAGTCCGCTTCGGTGGTGCCTACGGGCTTGAGATACCGGGTTTCGATGTTGAAATCCTCGGCAGCCATCTGAATACCTTCCCAGGTGCCCTGGTTGAAGGACTTGTCGTCAATAGTACCGGCGTCGGTAACCATACCGACTCTGGTGCTTCCGCTCTCCTGGCCGCCGTTCGCGAAAAGCGCGGCGCTCAGGAGGAGAATCATGAGTAAAAGTGCAATTTTTTTCACTTTGCCTCTCCTTTTTGTGGCATTACCACAAACATACTAAATTGATATTTCCCGACGGTCAAACACCTTTATGCGACGTCGGGGAAAATTCCTATAATGATTTCAACCTCGGGAGGAGGTCGCCGGTGACCTGAGCGATCCTGATTACCAGCGAACCATGCGCCCGTTGTCCTCAAGCCGGCGGACCAGATACTCCTCATCAAGAGCCAGCTCCCTGGCCAGCTCCACCAGGGTGGCTTCGCTTACCAGGTTCTGCTCGATGAACAGGTATATCAGGGCCTTTTCTGCGATATTGGGGACCTTCAGAGCATTGTGATTGGCCTCGCCTGTTTCGGTCTCCGGATCATATTTCTCCCGGAAATGGCTAGCCAGGGCACTTGAATGAATATCGCTTTTCATGAGCCGAAGCTCGCCTTTCAGAGGTTCAAGGTTCCCCCTGGCGGCTTCAATGCCCAAGGGCTTGAGTATCAGGTAGGTATATTCCTTCCCAGGAAGGTAATGATGCTCTTCGCAGCGGGTGCAGTAATTCGGTTCACGGGGGTCGTCTTTCACGTCGTCACCCCCGACGATGATCAGGGGATCGAAATACAGTGCGGGACACTCTTCGCCGTTGACCCGGTAGTATCGATAGGTAAAAAACGAGTCTTCCATGCAGTCGTTGTGCTCGCAGTATGCGGTCAGCGGAAACACGTCGGTGGCGGTGTCAAGCAGGAGCCGTGCGGTGGAGTTGAAAATGTCCTTGCGGAAGTTGAGGATCAAGGTCGGATAGACGAATACCAGGCCCCGCTCCTCGCTGGCCTGACGGGTGACGTAGGCGATGCGCTCATCGTAGAAGCTGGCCTCGTCGAGGATCCAGGTTCCCGCCTGGGGATTGGCTTTGATGACCTGCTCCAGGCCGAAAGAATCGGCGATTCGGGCGATATTGTCCCCCAGGCGTTCGAATCCTCCCCGGTACGCCAAGGCGTCATCGGGATACTCGGTAAAACGCTGGGCATCCAGGATGGACCGGATAAAAAAGACGCTGCGGCGGTCGGCGCCATCGGAGACGGTGTGCCGGGCGAAGCGTTCGCTCTTGTTGAGGGCTACCCGGGCGTCGCGCCAGATCTGGGCGGAGTATTCGGTTTTGCCCGAGCCCATCGGCCCGATGACCAGGATTCGCCTGGAAGGCTTGGTAAAGTCGAAATGATTTTTAGCGTGATGGATTTGAACGTTCGGCAGCCCCAGGCTCTTGAAGAACTCGCTGGCGTCAGATGAATGACTGCTGGTTAGCATCAACGGCATACCCCTTTGCGGTTTGCCCAATCTAACCGGTTTTATCGCTGCGTGTAAACAAGGATTTCCCAGAAATCGCCGTCCCGTGATGCGAAACGGCCGGATCCGCCGGGCAGGGATTGCACCGCGAACCCGGCCTGCTCAAGTTCCTGGGCAAGCTGTCCGGGGCTGAAGCGGCAGAGCTCAAACCGGTTCTCGAAATCCGCCTCCCCGCTGTCGGACACAAAATACCAGTTCACCAGCTGGACATGGCCTGCAGCCCGGCTCTCCTCGTATACATCCCAGGCATCGCCGGCGTCGGCGGGATCTGACCGGCCGACTTCGATCAGACCGGCTTCGCTGTCGGCGAAACTGTCCGATGTCAGCACCGCGCAGAATCCCCGGCCGCCGGGAGCCAGCAGCGCCGACTGCATACGGTACAGGCGGCGGCGAAGCGCAGGGTAAGTGAAATGCGCCAGGCTGTTGGCTGCCAGAATCAGCGCGTCCGCGCTTGCGTACAGCGGCGCCATGGCAGCGGGATCGAGAATATCCGCTTCAAGCCAGCAAAGCGCGGCGCCGGTCCCCGAACCGGACCGTCCACCAGAGGATTTCTCGGGCCAGCGTCGCCGGGCCAGTTCGATCATCGGTGAAGAGATGTCCACTCCGGTGACCTGCCAGGTTTCCGGAAGCTCCGAAGCCAGGGGTCCGGCGATCCGGCCGGCGCCGCTTGCCAGCTCAATGACCCCTCG
>CAWZYW010000458.1:0-2965 GCA_963966255.1 uncultured Salinispira sp.
ATACGATATCAGCCTCGGTCTCGTGGGCTCGGAGATGTGTATAAGAGACAGGCTTCCAGAAGCTTGATGCGTTCAGCGAACTGATCCTCTTCGCCCATTGAAACCCAGACATCGGTGTATAACACGTCAGCGCCCTTTACCCCGGCGGCTATATCGTCGGTGATTTCGATCCGGCCTCCGGTTGAGGTGGCCACCATTTTCATTTCCTCGACCAGGTCCGGATCGGGGAAGAGGCTCTTGGGAGCCACCGCTGTGAAATGCATTCCCATTTTGGCGGCGCCGATCATCAGGCTGTTGCCCATGTTGTTCCGGGCATCACCCACGTAGACGAACTTCACCTGATCGAGGGGTTTCGAGACGTGTTCCTGAATGGTCATGAGATCCGCAAGCACCTGGGTGGGATGATATCGATCGGTGAGGCCGTTCCAGACCGGGACTCCGGCGTAGCGTGCGATTTCATTGCAGGTGGACTGCTGGAAACCGCGGAATTCTATTCCGTCGTAATATCTGCCCAGGACTTTTGCCGTGTCCTCGATGCTTTCCTTCTTCCCCATCTGGCTGTTGGAGAGGAAGGTCACCCGTCCGCCCTCGTCGAAGGCGGCGGTCTCGAAGGCGGCCCGGGTCCGGGTCGAAGTTTTCTCGAAGAGCAGTACGATGTTTCGTCCCGCCAGAAGCTCGCCGCGGATTCCCGCCCGTTTTTTGTTCTTAAGGTCCCTGCTCAGGTCCAGGAGATAGTGGATTTCCTCGGGGGTAAAATCCTTCAGGGTGAGGAAATGCTGTCCTCTCAGATTCACCGGCATTGAAGCCTCCTTGCTTTCCGCATTTCGCGTTTGCTTATGGTTTTTCCGCCGGGCCAGGCCGGCGACGGTGGTGTTGTCCTATGTCCGCTGTCTCGCCAGGGGCATGCTCATGCACCGCGGTCCCCCGCGGCCTCTTACCAGTTCCGATCCGGGTATCTCTACCACTTCGATACCGTTCTTCCGAAGCAGTTCATTGGAAACCCGGTTGCGCCGATAGGTGATCACCGTGCCCGGGGCAATGGCCAGGGTATTGGTGCCGTCGTTCCACTGTTCCCGCTCGGCGGTGAGCAGGTCCCCGCCTCCGGTTTCTATCAGTTGTACCGACGGAAGTTTCAGGAGGCTTGCCAGGGTTTCTCGCAGGTCTTCCCGGGGGCGGATCTGGATTTCCCCCGTGGCTCCTGGAGTCATCTCGAAGAGTGTAATGTAATCCGAGATTCCGGGGAAGATGGTGAACTTGTCCCGGTCCACCATGGTGAACACCGTATCCAGATGCATATACGCCCGGGCGAAGGGGATTTGCATGACCAGTACCCGGCGGACCGACTCGTCCTGGGAAAATAGTCGGGACGCCAGCTCCTCGATGGCTTCTGGGCTGGTCCGGGCGCTGCAGCCGATGGCAACCACTTCATCGCTGAGGATGAGGATATCGCCGCCTTCTATGCTGTCCCGTTCATCATGATGGTGCCACAGCTCTCCGGGGTGTGCGGCGAAACGGGGATGATGTTCGGCGATGTATTCCAGAAGCATGCTTTCCCGCTGCCGGGCCCGGGCCTTCATGGTGTTCACCGACATCCGCTTTCCGATGACCGTCCCGTAGTCTCGGGAGAAGTACAGGTTCGGCAGGGGATCCAGGTAAAAGGGATAGCTTTCTTTTATATAGAATGAAAGGCGTTTTTCGCTGCCCTTGTGGGGGATCTCCGTCTTGGTCAGGCCGCTGATCAGCGTGCGTGCCAGGTCCGCGTCACCCCGATCCAGCAGCAGTTCGCGGATTTCCTGCTTGAGGCTGGAGGAATTCACTCGCAACTCGTTGAGTACCGCGTCCACGATCTGGTTCCGGGAGGCTTTTCCGCCGATGTTCGACCCCAGGGATTCGGCCAGCAACTGTTCGAAGTACAATACCTCCGCTCCCCGTTCCCGAAGTCGCGATGCGAACTCGTCGTGCTCCAGCTGCATTTGCTCCAGATAGGGGATGTCTTCGAAGAGCATCTCATCGAGATATTTCGGCATCAGCTGTTCGAGTTCGCCCCCGGGTCGGTGGAGGAGAATGGTTTGTATGGGATCGATTTCAGATCGGATATCCAGAAACGCGCTGGCCGGCATGCTGACTCCTTTGTTAGATATACCCTATGTTACCACTGAAATAGTAACAAGTGAAGAGGGAAAATACATTTGTTACTATTGCAGTAGTTATGATACTATATGGCATACCATATTCGGGAGGTACCATGTCTATTCCCAAAGGAACCCTGGTCGATACCCACCGCATACTCCTGTCTCCGGCCCAAAGAGCCAAATCCATCCCCGCGGACACCGCCGAGCTGGGCCTGGAGATCAAAATCAAGGGTATATTGCAGGAGGATGCCGATCTTGGTCAAACGGTACGTATTCTCACCCCCGCCGGCCGCGTATTAAGCGGATCCCTCACCGAAGCGGACCCCGAGTACCGCCACCGCTTCGGCCATCCGATTCCCGAGCTCCAGAGCATCGGCAGTGAACTGCGGAAAATCATTCGGGATTACCACCGTCTGGAGACCGCCCATGAGTGATCCGCGGGACATGAGTTACGAAGCGGTGATGAGTCGGAAGGCCGAAATCATGCGGCATTCGGTAGGCATTGATTATTCAGGCTACCGGACCGGCAGGATTGGATTTGATTACGAGAAAATGCTATCCGACCCCGGCTATTCGGTTTCGGATATCGCGAGCATCCAGGGGGAAACCGCCGTGGGGAACACCCCGCTGGTGGAGCTCAAGAATATCACCGACGTCGTGAGAGCCACGGCCCCCGCTGGAAAGGGGGCGCGGATATTCGTCAAGGACGAAGCGGCCAACCCTTCGGGGTCCTACAAAGACCGACGGGCATCCCTTTCGGCCTGGGAGGCAAAAAAACGGGGCTTTGATGGGATCGCCGCGGCTTCCCTGTCTCTTATACACATCTGACGCTG
>CAWZYW010000459.1:0-2956 GCA_963966255.1 uncultured Salinispira sp.
GCCAGAAAGCTCGTAGAGAAGCAGTTCGCCGAAGCTGGCCGCCGGCATGATGCGGCCTGCCGATTGAACCGCCATTTCAGAAAGGACCTCTCCCGGCAGCGGCGCGGCGATCCCCGGATCCTGTGCCGCCAGCGAAGTCGGGTGTATCCAGGCGAATACCATGAACATAAACATCGCCGCGGCGATGATCGCCATCGGAGCTGCGGCGCCACCGGCTTCATTCGCATCCGACTGCAAAACCTTCCCGCTGCGCCGGCCGCTGCCCCGTCGGGGATTGCGGGTCAGGTAATGCAAAATAAATCCGATCAGGCTCATGGCCGTACCGATATACGGCAGGCTTGCCCCTCCGCTGGTCTGGACGGAAAATACCGATGCGGCATTTCCCCGCTGATCGAACTGATAGGAGTTCTGGTAAAACACATGGCCCCGGTAGCGCAGCGGGCGATTCATGGCGATGGTCCGCGGCAGTAAGTTTTCGCCGTCGATTATGGTGACCCGGCTGACGAAGGACTCAGGGATATCCGTGTCGGGATAAAATTCGGCCCGAAAGCTGTCCAGTCGTATTACGAAGGGAAGGGCTTCTTCCTTCGGGCGCAATCCGATAATGATATTTTCCAGTACGCCGCTGCGGGTGACGGGAATCCTGGCGCCGGCGGCATCTCCGGCCCAGACTTCCACGGGAAATTCCCGACCTCCATCGAGGCTCCCGACCAGGCGCAGAAGAGGGAGATTTCCAGAGGAACTGTCGGCCCAGTCCTCCGGGACAAGGGTACCGGGACTTGCGGGATCCGGGATCGCATTGCCCCAGGCATCTTCAACCCGGAAGTCATATGCCGGTCCGGAAGGGTCCAGTCTTCCCGGCTGGAGGGCAATCCGCCCCAGTCCGGAAAGCCCGAACTCCGCAAGGACCTGTTCGATTGCGTCTTCCTCTCCGACCTGGGCATCGGTGATGAACAGCTCCCATCGATCGCTGTGGAAAATCCGATCCGCGCTCTGGCCCTCCCAGACTCCCAGGACGAAATACCGCGAAAACAGATCGGAAAATCCCCCCAGAAGCAAAATCACCAGTCCGAAATGGCCGAGGATCAGCCCCAGAGGCCGTCTGATTTCCGGAACATGCCGGATGAGGGAGCAGACCAGATTCAGGATAAATAGTCCGAGCACCAGGCCTCCGCCGTACCAGGCATAGAAGACATTCTGCTGGACCTGATAGATGCCGAAGCGGATCTGCATCAGCGTGCCGACCAGCACCAGGGCGAAGGCCGCCAGTAGAATCACCAGGGTGAAATTCATTGAGGCGAAAAAGCGGAAGATCCGGCGATACAGGTTCATACTTCCCCATTCTCCGTTGCCGGCTTCCGAGGGTCAAGGAAAACCCTTTGCGCGGACCTCATGGCTTAGTATTTTACGAGTGAAATAATCAATAATTTGCATGTGATGTAATCCGTCGGGATAGCAAGGAGCATATATGAAAAAATACCTGCCAGTTATAATCGTCGCGTTAGTCTCCGCGGCACTGTTGTTTGCCGCAGGAGCCGGGGAAGCTCCAACTGAGGCCGCTCCCGGTTCAGAAGCATGGCCGGAACAGATACAGGGAATACCGATCACTCAACTTCCCGAGGACTTTGAGTACTCAATCCAATACAGCGAAGCTCAGTGGCGGGGCTTCCTCGATGATTTCGACTACACGATTCTCCGTGAAAAAGGAACCGAACGGCCCTGGCTCAATGAATACAACGACAACAAGCAGGCGGGAACCTATTACTCCAAGGCCACCGGCCAGCCACTGTTCAGCAGCGAGGCGAAATACAACTCCGGTACCGGCTGGCCGAGTTTCTGGGAACCCATCGATCCCGATGCGGTACATCTGATTCCCGATTATTCCTACGGAATGGTCAGGGTGGAGGTGGTGGACAGCCTCAGCGGATCCCACCTGGGGCATGTCTTTCCCGACGGTCCGCAGCCCACGGGACTGAGATACTGCATGAACTCGGCGGCCATGATTTTCGTCCCCGAGGGCGAACCTGCCCCGCAGGTGGGGCCGGGCAATCCGTAACCGCCGGAGAAACCCGGCTGAAAGCGATTCCCCGATAATTAGCCGCAGGACTTGAAATCCCATCGGCGACGGGCATAGACTCTCATCAGGAGGAAGCTATGCTCATCGCCGCAATCGTCATTGCATCTATCATCGCGCTGTTCGTGATAATTTATTTCGTAGAACCCTTTATCATCGCCCTGCTCTTTTCCTGGGTGCTCTCGCTGTTCGTCCGCAACCCCCCATATGTGGATGTGGAGGAGGAATTTCCAGAGGGCAAGCTTTTGAAGGACAACTGGAAGGTCATCCGCGAAGAGCTCGATGAGGTTCTCAAGAACATTGAGAATATTCCCAAATTCCATGAGGTGGACAATCTTCAGAAATTCATTTCCGCCAAAGACGACAAAGCCTGGAGAACGTTTATCATCAAGGGATTCAATGAGTGGCTTGATCACAACTGCGAACAGGTTCCCAGGACCACCGAGCTGATCCGCCAGATTCCGCGGGTTTCCATGGCGATGTTCAGCATCATCGACGGAGGAAAGCACATACCACCCCACTACGGCTTCTTCAAGTCTGTTCTTCGATACCACCTGGCCATGGTGATTCCCGAGGGGGAAGTATACATCCTGGTTAATGGAGAAAAATACTCCTGGACCGAGGGCGATCATGTGCTGTTCGATGACACATACAAGCACGAAGTCTGGAAAAAAACTGACCAGCGCCGGGTGGTGCTGTTTATTGACGTTATGCGGGAAAAGGGCCTTCCCAAATTCATGCAGGGCATCAACCGCTGGATGTTCGGCATCCTGCGCAATTCCAAAAAACTGCAGAAAGCCGCGAAAAACGCCGAGGTTCCCAAGGACATCGCCGCCTGATTCTATATGGCGGAATAAACCGATCCGCTATGAGAGGTTTTGT
>CAWZYW010000460.1:0-2931 GCA_963966255.1 uncultured Salinispira sp.
GCCTTCAGATGGTGACGGGCATCATCCCCTCGGTGATTATCCTGATCGGGATCGTCGTTTTGAGCCGATATCCCATCACCCGTGAGTACTATGATCGCATGATCGCCGGCGAAAACGCGGATGAAGATTCATAGACTTCCTGGCTTCATTCTCCGTCGGCTCTCCTCCATTTACCTGCGGTTCGCCGAAGGTATCAGCGAAGTGCGAATCGAAGGGCTTCAGACATATCTCGATGAACTTGAGGGATTCAAGAACGGCTCGTGGCGCCTGATCATCGCCTTCCGGCATATCTCCAAAGCCGACGCTCCGGTGCTGGCAACTCTCTTCGGCAGAATCATCCCCCGGCAGCAGCGCAGTTCCCCCGGAAACCGGGAGCATTTCTGGGTGCGCTTTCTGTTCGGGGACATGGTTCTTGATTGGGCGCCGGCTGCGGCCCGTTGGCTGTTTCCCCGAATCGGCAGTCTCCCGGTGAGCAATCAGAAGCTCGTCCGCAGCCAGGTCGATGCCATTCGGCGGGTCCTCGGCGAAGGCGTTCATCCGCTTTGCCTTGCACCGGAGGGTCAGGTAAATTACTACAATGAACGCAGCGGGGCCGTGACCCATGGAGTAAGCCACTTTACCCGCTGGGCCCTGAGCGACGGGCCCGCGGTAAAAATCCTTCCGGTCCGGATTTACTATGAATACCGGAATCCCTCCCGACTGGTCGGCCGTGCTGTGGAAGACCTCCGGGTCTGGCTCCTGGAGAGCGCGTCAATCGCCGACGGCGAAGCGGATACCGCGGTTGCCGACCTGGACGGGGCCGTGAGCATGCTACTCCGTCGCCTGGCCCGCTACCTCGGTCTCGAAATTCCTGACGGCAGAGACAGCTCGCAGGCCGGCGCCCTTGATACAATTCGGACATTCCTGCTTGAGCAGGCAAGGGATTACTGCGGCGGAGAACCCGACCGCCGTCCCATTGAGCAGCTGTTTTTATACCGCAACGAGGTGTTCCGACAACTGCGCGAATCGGGAATGGATGTTCTGACCATCTCCGCTGCCATCGGCAAAGGCTGGAAACAGCCGGAGCAGATGAGCCCGCTTCTCCTGCACTACCAGAGACAGCAGATCCTCGACGCGCTCACCAACTTCGATCCCGGGTACCACCGGCATGGTTCCCCCCCATTTCCCGTCCACAGCCCCGAGGGGTCGTCCCCCGGAACCGGTGACAATCGCCGGGCGGAACAGGCCCTGTATGTCATGGATATCATCAACCGCGTGCGCGGCGGTGATATCAATTCCCGCTACTTTCCCGGAGGCACCCGGGCCAGGGTGGAGTTTTATCCCGCCCTGGAGATTCGCCGCCGGCAGGATGCCGACGGCTGGATCGAATACTGGCAACAGCGCTTCAACGGGGAATGAGCAGCAGCCGGCGTCCCCGGGCCGAGGCTTCGACTTCTTCCCGGGTCCAGCGGCCGGGGTGATATTTCACTTCCCGCCAATCGTCAACGTAGTCGGCATAATGCCGGTTGAACGGGTGACCGCTCTGGCCGGTGGGATGGATAAAGCGTGAGTTGGACGGATTTACCGGGTCCATAATCGATCGCTGGCTGCTCGAAGCGGTGGTGGCGAAGCTGTCGCCGCTGCTTCGATAATGGGAAACATTGACGGTGCTCGGACCGCCATCCACCGGGTAAGGCCCACGGTTGAACAAGCGCTCGACAATTCCGATGCCCGATTCGCCCAGGCTGGCGTTGCGGAACTCTATGGTGTGCAGGTCATCCCAGCGCCAGCGGTTGGTGCGCTTTCCCAATCTCTCCCGGGCCTGAAATATACCCTCTATCAGAGCAAGCTGCAGGATATCTTCCATGTCCTCGACATCCCCGCTCTCCCGATTATCCCATAAGGGATGCGACGGATCGTCAGTCATGACATATAGCAGGGACTCCATGGTGGAAACCCCGCCGAAAAGCCTGCCGCGCCCCTCGTCCCCCAGAGCAAGGGTGTACAGTTCCCGCCAAATCAGCGAATACAGCGCCGCCGCAGGGCTCTCGCCGGCCAGGCGATAATCCCATGCATCGAACAAGGATAACGCGCTTTCGATAAAGGCGAGATCTTCCTCCCGCAAGGCTTCGGCCCGCTCGGGGTCCGCGTATTCTTCCGAGTATCGGGCTTTCACGGCAACCCATGCCCGGTCTGCCGAGGGTGGGTCGATGGTAAGCAGGAGATCCAGCAGCTCTTCCGCATGCAGACTGTAGACATCGGCGTGGATGCTCTGGAAGTCCCCGGGCGTGATATCTGAACCCAGGGCTTCGGTGCGCTCGGCGATCTGCCTGGCCCGGTAGCCGTTGGCAAAATCAAGTCCGAGGAGATATTCGTAATCCGGGGCAATCACCGGATTGTTCGCCGTCACGATGTAGCCTTTTTCGGGGTTGATGATCCCCGGCATCATATCGAACGGCACCGAGCCGTCCCATCCCTCTCCGTCGGCAGCCGACCCGGGGATCTGTCCCTGGTGGGAAGTCCGTACCGGGTGCCTTCCGGTGGTCTGATAGCCGATGTTGCCCAGCCGGTCGGCGAATACGATGTTCTGTCCCGGCACATCCCATTGCGAAAGTGCCGCCCGCAGATCGGAAAGATTCCGGGAACGGTTGAGATCGAAAATAGCGTTGAACATTCCGGTCGGCTGAAGCGCGGTCCATGATAGCGATACGACCCTGGTACTCAGCCTGGCGGCCCCGGTTTCACCGGCATCGATATGGTAGGTCGCGAGATTACCCGCCGCGGCGACATCGGAAAGCACCGGTCCCCGGTCGGTGAGTCGCACCAGGTGGATCTCGGGTTCATCCTGACCTTCGATATAGATTTCCTCTCGGATGATTTCCATATCCTGCCATCTTCCGTCGCGCCAGTACTGGTCCTGTCTCTTATACACATCTCCGAGCCCACGAGACC
>CAWZYW010000461.1:0-2914 GCA_963966255.1 uncultured Salinispira sp.
CCTTTCTTAATTTCTTCGATCCGGTCCATGGGGAAATGATCCCGAAGCCATTGTTCGTTAGCCAGCTCCTGCACTTCACCCTGGCTTTGCATGGATCCCTGCGCGGCCCTGCGCTGGGCTTCTGCAAGCTGTTTGCGCAGGGACTCCACCAGATCATGGCTCTCTTTGAGTTTCAGTTCGTTCTTTTCGGATTCGGTCTTCTGAATCCGTTCGCGCTCCTTCCTCAGGGCTTCGGTAAGCTTTGCCTCGGCCTTTGCCTGGATTTCGTCGGCAAGTTCCTCTTTTTCCCGTTTGAGTTTTTCGACTTCAGCCCGGGTTTTGTTGAGATCCTTCACCCGTTGGGACTTCTCATCGAGCTCCTTGCGTAATTGTTCGATGGTATCCGCCTGCTCTTCCCGGGCGGCCTCTGCCGCCTCCGCAGCCAGTTGTTCTCTGAGCTTTTTTGTCTGCTGTCGCACCGCCTGATCGATCGCCGCCTGGCTGTTCTCCAGCTTGCTGGCCAGCTCCGCCCTGGTGGCTTCGATGGCTCTCTCTTTTTCCCCGATGGCTGCCCGCTCGGCCTTCAGTTGTGCCTCGAATTGTGAGGTAATCTGATCTTCGAGCTGATGATACAGAATTTCGTTGACATCGATTTCAGTGCCGCAATTCGGGCAGATTATTTTCTCTCGGTTGGCTTCCATATCGTACTCCAGGACTGCTTATAAGAAACTGCCGCTCGTCAGGCCGGCAGGAAGTCGGCCTTCTGTTCCTCTACCGAAACCGATGAAATCTTCACTTCAACCGGATCGCCCAGACGGTAACTGCGGCCTGAATCCTTCGCAGTCAGCTGATAAAGCTGCTCATCGAATTCCCAGGAGCCGCCGGGAAGATTGCTGATATGAATCAGCCCGTCGATCAGGTAGTCTTTCAACTGTACGAACAGCCCGAATGAGGTCACCCCGGAAACCACTCCGCTGGCTTTGGTTCCGATTCGATTCTTCAGGAATTCCATGCTCTTGATTCTCACGAATTCCCGCTCGGCTTCAGTGGCTCTGATCTCGAGCCGGGTGGACTGGGCGCAGATCGTGTCGAGATCCGGAAGAATGCGACGGTCCCCCCGGAATTTCCGGGGCTTATCGGCGCTTTTCTCCAGGCTGCCCTCCATGGACATGCCTGCGGCGGCATAGCGCTTGAGCAGCCGGTGAATCATGAGGTCAGGATAGCGTCGGATTGGCGAGGTGAAATGGGTATAGGCATCGAAGGCCAGACCGAAATGGCCCTGGTTCTCGCTGCGGTACTCGGCCTTGGTCATGGATCGCAGAGCCACCGACTGAACCAGATCCCGGTATTCCATGTTTTCGATGATGCCCAGCAGTCGTCGATAATCCTCGCTCTCCAGTTCGCCGGCTGGCATACGGTAGTCGATGCCGTAGGTCTTCAGGAGATTCAGCAGAGCCTGGCTGTCCCGAATTTCCGGCTGATCGTGGACCCGGTAAATAAACGGCGGGGATCCCGAGCGGGACACGTGGCTTGCGACCACCCGGTTGGCCGCAAGCATGCATTCTTCCACCAGCCGGTGGGCATCCAGCCGCTGGGAGGGGCGGATTTCCCTGGGGACTCCCCGTTCATCCAGGGTGATCTGAGGCACCGAAATATCAAAATCAATGCTCCCGGATTCTTCCCGGCGGCGGCGCAGCAACAGCGAAAGGGCGTGCAACAGGTGAATTTGCTTCGCATACGCATCGGCTGCGCCGTTGATCACGTTTTCCGCTTCCTCATAGGTATAGCGTCGCTTGCTCCTGATGATGGTTTCTGCGATGCGATAGGCGATCACATCCCCGCGGGAATCCAGGGTCATAATCACACTGTATGCCGGCCGATCCACATTGGGCTTCAGGCTGCACAGGTCATTGGCCAGTTTCTCCGGAAGCATGGGGATGACCCGGTTGACGAAATAGATACTGGTACCCCGATCCCGGGCTTCCTTGTCCAGGGCCGTGGATTCCCGGACGAAGTGGTTGACGTCGGCGATGTGGACACCCAGTTCGAACAGGCCGCTATCGAGCTGCTTCACTGATATCGCATCATCGAAGTCCTCGGCGCTGGCCGGGTCGATGGTGACTATGAGTTCTTTCCTCAGATCAAGGCGCTTGCGCCGCAGTTTCCGGAAGTCCGGATGCCGGAGGACCGCACTTTCTTTTTCCACATCCCCGGGAAAGGTTCCCGGGAGCTTGCGGTTCCGGGCGATGATGCTGACATCAAGACCGGGATCGCCGCTTTTTCCGAGGACCTCGGTTACATTACCCTGGCGATCCATGACGACCACCTGGCCGGCCCGGGCCTTTCCGGGCTTGGAAATCACCAATGTTTTTCCCGGACCGTCTTCGGGTACCAGAACCAGCTTACCGTCTTTCTCGCGCTTCACCAGACCGACCACGGGACGATCGGAAGGAACCTCGATCTTTTCAATACGGCCGATCGGATTTCGTCCCTTCGGCCTGGAAACGACCCTGGCAAGGACCAGGTCGCCGTCCCTGGCTTCACCTATGGATTCCAGGGGTATAAACAGGTCATCACCGCCGGGGACCAGCACAAAACCGAATCCCTTGTGATGCACCGAAAGATTTCCGCTCAGGGTTTCATCTCGATCAGAGTGCTGAGCCGCGCCGGCGGCCGGTACTGCTTTGCTGCCGGTCCTACTCCCGGAGTTGTCGGATGGTTTTTTCCGCTCGGAGCGATGTCGATCCGGTCGGGGGGTAACTTCTCCGCCGCTGCGATTTTTATGCCGGGAAGCGGGGCGGCGGCGCTTTTTCCGGGCAGGTGGGTTCTTTTGATCCGGGACTTTCTTCGATCCGGAATCCGATGGTTCGTTTTTTATCATATGCACAGAGCTGTCTCTTATACTCATCTGACGCTGCCGACGATCTACTCTGTG
>CAWZYW010000462.1:0-2914 GCA_963966255.1 uncultured Salinispira sp.
TGGATCCGGCATCCATGGTGAAAAATTCTTGAGAAATAGACGGCGAACCGTTAATCTGGACTACATAAGGAATATACATCGATGAAAAATTTGAATCAGAGCGATCCGGCGTACATCAGCGCCATGACCCAATTCATGGAGGGAGACTGGAAGAGCGCCGAACAGTCTTTCCTGTCACTCAAGTCCCAGTATCCCGAAAGCAGTTTTGTCCGGCTTACCCTCGGGAATATTTATTATTCCATGGGCAAGCTGAACCAGAGCATCGAGTCGTACGAGGAAGCCCTTGAAATCGAACCTGAATGGGGAGTTGCCTACTATAAAATCGGCGTTACCTATTTCCGGGCGGGCAAGCTGATAAAGTCCCTGGAAGCCTTCAACAAAGTGCTTGAGTTGAGAAACCAGAGTCATGCCATGGCATCGTACTTCGTCGGCCTGATTAACTTCTTCCTCGGCAGGGATGAGGTTTCCGATTCGGCCTTTACCCAGTTCCATGAGATCGCTCCCGAATCGATGATCGCCAACTACTTCCTGGCGGAAATCAAGATCAAGAAGAACCACTTCAACGAGGCCATAGCGCTTTTGGAGGAACTCCTGGAGGAAACGCCGAACCTTTCCGAAGCCTGGTATATGCTCGGACAATCCTATTACGGCCTCCACCGCAACACCGACGCCATCAAGGCGTTCCGTAAGGTCCTGGAAATTAATCCCGAAGATCCGCGGGCGAAGACAAAGCTTACTTTGATGACCGACGTCGAGTGGTGACGATTATTGCCCGCCGGCGGCCCGGATAGCCGTCACAGGAGGGATCGCTATGCTTTCGATATTACATGTCGAACGTTCGACGTTTTTTCAAAAGATCGTGAAGGAGATTATTCTCCACAACGGCATGAACTATTACGCCAGCACCAAAGTGGCCGATGCGATTTCGGTGCTGGATAATATGCACATTGACCTGATTATCACCGGACTTGAGCTGGAGGACGGCAGCGGTGAAGAATTGATCGAAGGGCTCAACCGTTCGCGGCACCGGGGGTTGCCGGTTTTTGTAATAACATCCACCGACAGCCTGGAGTTGCGGCAGAAGCTGTTCGGCCTGGGAGTGGTGGATTATCTTCTGAAGCAGGACATCAGCATGGAGCGGCTCTCCAGATACCTGGAGTCCTTTGTGCTGGGCGACGAGCTGATCGGCGCCATGAAAAACCTCAGAATAGCCGTGCTCGACGACAGCCAGGTAAGCCTGGGCATCGTGCAGAATATCTTCCAGCTCAACAACATCCGCAACGTGTCGTATTTCAATCGGCCCGAGGAGCTTCTTGACGAGAACGAAGCCTTCGACATGTTCCTGGTGGATATCGTGCTTCCGGGGATTTCCGGGGAAGAAGTCATTATCCAGCTGAGGAAAACCAATCCCGATTCGATCATCCTAGCCATGTCGGGGATCACAAACACAAAAACCGTTTCCAACGTGCTGCTATCCGGAGCAGATGATTACATCATCAAGCCCTTCGACGCGATGATCTTTATGGCCCGGCTGAAGACCAACGTCCGGGTGTATGAGCTGCTGAGGGATCTGAAAAAGAAGCAGGCGGTGTTGCAGTCCATGGCCGATTACGACGGAATGACGGAAATTTACAATCACCGGAAGGTCATCGAACTGCTCCAGGAACGTATGGCCACCGGCGGCAATTTCGCGGCGATCCTCTTCGATCTCGATAACTTCAAGAAGGTGAATGACGAATTGGGGCACCAGGTCGGCGACCGGGTATTGAAGACATTCGCCGGGATTCTCCGGGACCGCTTCGAAGGGATCGGCGCCGTCGGCCGGTATGGAGGCGAGGAATTCCTCGCCTTCGCCGATGCCGAAGATCAGGATTCACTCACCTTCATCCTCGAGAACCTGTACCGGAGAATACGGGAACATCAGTTCGATGATCCCCACATTCTGATGCGCAGCAGCGCCGGCGCCGCTTTTTTCCGGGGCAGCGCCGAGGACATCAAATCCCTGCTCTATCGCGCCGACATGGCCCTCTACCAGGCGAAGCGCGACGGAAAGGACCGCTTCTCCATCGACGTCGGCTGAACACCCCTCCTTGCCTCCGCTCCGGCCCCGGGGTATATTTCAGGCTTATATCTGAAAATCCAGGAGCACCCATGTCCATCGAATCCCTCGCCAGTAATCTTCCGGAGATCGGAACCCGTTTCGGCCGTTTTCTCCTCGAATCCGTTGATCAGCTCGATGAATACCAGAGTTTCGGCCTTCTGTTCCGGGAAGAGAAAAGCGGCTGTGAAATTTATCATGTCTGGAATGAAGACGAGGAAAACCTATTCAGCTTTAATTTCAAGACCATACCCGAGGACAGCAGCGGGGTGGCTCACATCCTCGAGCATACGGTGCTCTGCGGGTCTGAAAAATACCCGGTGAAGGATCCCTTTGTCATGCTGTACAAAGGGAGCATGCAGACCTTCCTCAACGCCATGACCTATCCGGATAAAACCGTATATCCCGCCAGCTCCACGGTAAAGCAGGATCTGTTCAATCTGATGTCGGTGTACGCCGATGCGGTCTTCTTCCCGCTCCTGAAGGAAGAGCATTTCCGTCAGGAGGGGCATCGACTCGAGCGGGGGGATGACGGGGAAATCCAGATCTCCGGGGTGGTCTACAACGAAATGAAGGCCAATTATTCAACCCATGATGATATCGCCTGGGACAAGGTGATCCGCAGCGTGTTCCCCGATACGCCCTACGCCCATGATTCGGGGGGAGATCCCCGGGAAATCCCGGGACTGCGGTATTCGTATTTCCGTGATTTCCATCGGCGCTACTATCATCCGTCCAACTGCCGGATTTTCCTGTATGGCGACATCCCCACTGCGGACTATCTGGATTTTCTTGCTGTCTCTTATACACATCTCC
>CAWZYW010000463.1:0-2911 GCA_963966255.1 uncultured Salinispira sp.
CAATCAGGATAACCCCCTGAGCGACGGACTCTTTCCCCTGCTTGGACTTGACGTATGGGAACACGCATACTATCTGAAATATCAGAATAAACGCCCGGAATATATCGATAACTTCTTCAACCTGGTCAATTGGACAAAGGTTTCCGAGCACTATGGAAAAATAATCTGATCTTGCTGACTGTGTAATCGGACATCACTGTCAGCCATCGGCGCCCTCGGGGGCGCCGTTTTTTTACCGCAGATGACATATCGCGCCCATCGTGTTATACATAATCAGCCGGTTGGCCGGATCAGCCGATTTGGAGGCACCATCCAAGGAGCGTCTATGAACCGGGAGCATATCCTCAGGGATTTCCCCATCCTCAATTCAACCATGCGTAACAAGCCTTTTATTTATCTCGATAGCGGCGCGACAAGCCTGACTCCCGAGCCGGTTATCGATCGGATGAATCGGTACTACCGGGAATACGGAGTGAACATCCATCGGGGAATCTATGAATTTTCAGAACGGGCGACCAGGGAATATCATGAGGTGCGTCTCCAAACGGCAAAATTTATCGGTGCGGATGACAGCGGACATGTAATTTTTACTCATGGCAGCACCGAAGGAGCCAATCTGATCGCATATTCCTGGGGGCGGAAATTTCTCGGGCCCGGGGATGTGATCCTCAGTACTGAATACGAACACCATTCTTCCCTGGTTCCGTGGCATGCGGTTTGCGATGCCACCGGAGCTGCCATGGATTTTATACCGATGGATCGGGACAGCCTGGAGCTCGATCTCGGAGCTTACCGGGAGAGACTGGCGCTTGGCGATGTAAAAGTCCTGGTGTTGAGCGGAATGTCGAACGTCACCGGATATCTCCCGCCGGTAAAGGAGATGATCTCGCTGGCTCACGAGCATGAGGTCATAGTCGTGCTGGACGGGGCTCAGCTGGCAAGCCATCACCTGGTTAACGTTGCGGATTTGGATGTCGACTTTATGTACTTCTCGGCGCACAAAATGCTCGGCCCCACGGGGGTCGGGGTTTTGTGGGGTAAAACCTCGCTCCTTGATGTCATGGATCCGTTTATGTACGGCGGTGACATGATATTGCAGGTTCACAAAGACCGGTCGACGTATCATCCCCTCCCGGAAAAATTTGAGGCGGGTACGCCTAATATCGCAGGGATACTGGGACTCGGAGCCGCAATCGATTATCTGAATGAAATCGGCATGGATCAAATCGAAGAATATGAACGGGAGCTGGTGGGCTATGCCGAGAAAAAAGCTGAGGGAATAACCGGGATCCGGACCTACATGCCGGGAAATCCTCAACGCAGGGGTGGTATCTTCAGTTTTAACGTCGATGGGCTGCATAGTCACGACCTGGGCGCCGCGCTGGATGCCCAGGGAATTGCGGTACGCACCGGCTTTCACTGTGCAATGCCGTTGATGGAGTGGCTGGGGGTAGCCGGTACCGCCCGTGCCAGCTTTTACTTCTACAATACCACCGATGATATCGATGCGCTGTTTGCCGGAATCGAGAAGGCCCGGGCGGTTTTCGCCGGCTGAGGGAGTAGGGATGGATTACCAGAAGGTCCTGGTTGAACATTACCGCCGACGGGATAGTGAAGGAAAACTCGAGGAACCATTCGCGGAAGGGCATATGGTCAACCGTTCCTGCGGTGATGAGCTCACGCTGTATCTCGATACCGGGGTTGATAAAAGCGGGGCTTCGGTGGTTCGCCGCGTGTCATACATCGGCCGGGGCTGTTCGGTGTGTATCGCCAGCGCTGACATCCTTTGCTCAGAGATAAAAGGCCTTAGCATTTCTCGAGCCAGGGAAATAGCCGCCGAATTCCTGAGATCCCTGCAACCGCACTCCGAGGCTGATTCGGGAGAATCCGCGGCGGAGCATCTTCCGGGAGATATTCCGGCACTGCTCGCCCTGCGGGATTATCCCATGAGGCAGAAATGCGCCACCATGGCATGGAATATCTTGCTGGATCTGACTGGCGAAACTCCCGCATAATCGCTATAGTACAAATCAATCCACCACCGCATATACCATAAAGGAGTTCTACATGTACAAACTGGTACTGATCCGCCATGGCGAGAGTCTCTGGAATAAGGAAAATCGCTTCACCGGCTGGACAGACGTCGATCTGTCGGAAAAAGGGGTTGCGGAAGCGAAGACCGCCGGTCAGGTGCTGAAGAAAGAGGGCTATGTCTTTGATATCGCCTACAATTCAGTTCTGCTGCGGGCTATCAAAACCTTGAATATCGTCCTGGAAGAAATGGGGCTGCACTGGATTCCGGTGCTTAAAAGCTGGCGCCTGAATGAGCGCCATTACGGTGCCCTCCAGGGCCTGAACAAGGCCGAGACCGCGGACAAGCACGGAGAGGAACAAGTGAAGATCTGGCGGCGCAGCTACGATGTTCCGCCTCCGGAGCTGGACGTCGATGATGAACGCTACCCGGGAAATGATCCCCGCTACGCAGATCTGAGCGAAGCGGATCTGCCGAAAACCGAATGTCTCAAGGATACCGTGGACCGTTTCCTTCCCTTGTGGCATGAAGAAATCGCGCCGACCATCAAATCCGGTAAAAAGGTGGTTATCGCCGCTCACGGAAACAGCCTGCGTGCGCTGGTGAAGTATCTTGACGGGATGAGCGAAGAGGAAATTCTCAAGCTCAACATTCCCACCGGCGTTCCGCTGGTCTATGAGCTCGATGCAGAATTGAAGCCCCTCAAGCACTATTACCTGGGTGATCAGGAGGCTATTCAGGCTGCAATGAACGCCGTCGCCAACCAGGGAAAAAAAGCCTGATCTTCGGGATTTTAATCACGCGATCCGCCCCTGCAACAGGGGCGGCTTTTCTTATGAGGCCCCCTGTCAAGAGATTATTTCAGGTATTAAAGATCAA
>CAWZYW010000464.1:0-2909 GCA_963966255.1 uncultured Salinispira sp.
GATACAGAGAAGACGGCAGAAATCACTGCCTGGTCAATGGCGGCATCTCTCCCCTGGCCAGTGCGACGGCGACCCGCCGGTTATCAACCCGGGGGATCTGTCCGGTCGGTGAAATCTGCGAGGAGGAACTGTGGCGGTAGGCACTATGAAGAATCTCCTGGAATCAGGAGTACATTTCGGTCACCAGACCAAGCGCTGGGACCCCCGGATGAAGAAGTTCATTTTCGCTGAGCGGAATGGAATTCACATCATCGACCTGCAGAAGACCATCGTGTGCATCAAGGATGCGTACGAAGCGGTTCGCAAGACCGTCCTGCAGAACAAATCTGTGCTGTTTATCGGCACCAAGAAGCAGGCCCAGGGAGCCATCAAAGAACAGGCCGAACGATGCGGCATGTTCTACGTAAACAACCGCTGGCTCGGCGGCATGCTCACCAACTTCACCACCATCAAGAAATCCCTGCTTCGCCTGAAGAAGCTTGAAAAAATGGAAGTCGACGGCACCTTCGACAGCCTGACCAAGAAGGAAATCGCCAAGCTGGGCAAGGAAAAAGCCAAGCTGGAGAAAAACCTGGGCGGTATCAAGGACATGAAGGAACTTCCCGGAATTATCTTCATCATCGATACCCGCAAGGAAGCCATTGCCGTGGCCGAAGCCCGACGTATGGGAGTACCCATCGTCGCCGTTGTCGACACCAATTCGAACCCCGAAGGCATCGATTACCCCATTCCCGGTAACGACGACGCCATCCGGGCCATAACCCTGTTCACCGAAATCATCGCCAACGCAGTAGTCGAAGCGGACAATGAAGCAGGCCTGCAGGTCATCGAAAGTCTGAACGAGGACGAAGAAGTGACCGAAGCCGATGCGAATGCTGATCGGGATGATGAAGAGGAAATCACCGCTCCGGTGGCTGAAGTAGCCGCCGCCGAGGAAGAAAGCGAAGAGCCCGCTGAAGAAGAAGGGTTCGCCGCCGAGGACTACAGCGACTACACCCCCGAAGATGTTGAAAAAGTCACCATCGAAAAGCCCCGGGAAATGGAGCTGGCCGACGAAGCGGGCATCGACGAAGACAAACTCAACGAAGAAGACTAAGGAGCGACGAGCATGGCAATTAGTGCTGCAGACGTGAAAAAACTGCGCGAAAAAACCGGCGCAGGCATGATGGATTGCAAGAAGGCCCTCAACGAAGCCGGAGGCGATTTCGACCGGGCCGAAGAAATCCTCAAGGAACTGGGACTGGCGGCGGTAGCCAAGCGTTCCGGCCGGGCAACTGAAGAAGGTCGCGTGTTCACCTACGTAGGTGATGCCGGGGCCGGTATCCTGGAAATTTCCTGTGAGACCGATTTCGTTGCCAGGAATGAGGAATTCGCCGCCACCGGCGCCGAGCTCGTGAAGGATGCGGTGGAGAAGAACCTTTCCGCCGATGACAAGGGCATGAATGACCGGGTTGCCGAACTGGCAGCCACCATCAAGGAAAACATGTCGGTCCGCCGTCTCGAGAAGATCGCTCTGAGCGACAAGCAGGTGGCTTTGGATTATATCCACGGCGATGCCGGCAGCCTCGGGGTCGTAGTGATCCTCGATCTTTCCGACGCCAGCCTCAAGAGCAACGAGGCGGTCCTTACCCTTGGGAAGGATCTTGCGATGCATGCCGCGGCATTCTCCCCCCTCTACCTCAACGAGGAAGCGGTGGACAGTGCTTATCTGGCTGATCAGGAAAAGATCTTCAAGGCCCAGGCTGAAAACATGGATAAACCAGAAAATGTTATCCAGGGCATCATCAAGGGTAAACTGAAGAAGCACCTGAAGGAAATCTGCTTCACCGAGCAGGGCTTTGTCAAAGACGACAAGCGATCGGTGACCCAGGTTCTGTCTGATACCGGCAAGGAAGTCGGCGGCGAGATCAAACTCACCAAATACGTGGTTTTCCGGGCAGGCGAAGAACTGTAATCTACGATATACTGTAATTGAACGGGCTCCATCAGGTCTGGTGGAGCCTGTTTACTATCGGGGACCCATCCCCGGGTTCGCTGGAGGAACTATGGATAGTGCAATCAAGAGTCATGAAGATCGAATGAAGAAGACCATCAAGAACCTGGAAGAGGAGTTTAACAATCTCCGAACCGGCCGCGCCAGCGCTTCGCTGTTCGATAAAATCCGGGTTGATTATTACGGCACACCCACCCCTCTGAATCAGGTGGCGAATATTTCCATTCCCGAAGCCCGTCTGGTGGTTATTCAACCATGGGACAAGGGAGTCATGGGGGAAATCGAGAAGGCCATTCAGAAATCCGAGCTTTCACTGAATCCTGCAAACGACGGCAAGGTTATCCGTATCAGCATCCCGCCTCTCACCGAGGAGCGCCGCAAGGAACTGGTTAAGCACGCCAAGCAGATCGCAGAAACCAGCCGGGTGGCTATCCGGAATATCCGAAGGGATGCCAACGATGAGCTGAAGAAGATGGAAAAGGGCAGCGAAATCAGCGAGGACGATCTGAAGCGCGGCGAGGATGATATCCAGAAACTTACCGATAAATACGTAAAGGATATCAACGAGATCCTGGAAGCCAAGGAAAAGGAAATCCTCGAGGTTTGAGTTCGTCGACGGTCCCGGTTCACGCGGGCATCATCATGGATGGCAATGGCCGCTGGGCTAAATCCCGGGGATTACCCCGAACCGCCGGGCACCGGGAAGGTCTCAGCGTCGCAAAATCAATCGTAAAAGCAGCCCGTGATATCGGCATTCGGTATCTCTCTCTCTACACCTTCTCGACCGAGAACTGGAAGCGTACCGAGGAAGAGGTATCTTTTCTCATGCGCCTGATTAAAACCAACATCCGCCAGGAATACGAGTTTTACAAGGCGAATGCTGTCAGGGTCGTCCAGTCGGGAGATCTTGCAGCCC
>CAWZYW010000465.1:0-2900 GCA_963966255.1 uncultured Salinispira sp.
ACGAGATCAGCCTCGGTCTCGTGGGCTCGGAGATGTGTATAAGAGACAGCCAGACCACCCAGACCGAGGCCATAGACTCATTAACCATCAACGTGGTGGCGGTTCTCTTCGCGTATATGCTCACCTTCCTGTTCCTCAGCGGACTTGGAGTGGTCCTGGGTTTCATCGGCGATGCCGGCAACGAGCTGGCCACCAACCTGTGGGGGATCAGCTTTATATTCGCCGCGCTGATGGGTATGCTGGTTCGCAAGATCCTGGCCTTCATGGGCGCGGATCACATCCTGGACAACCGGACCCTGAACCGGGTTTCAGGCCTGTCGGTGGATCTGATGGTAACCAGCTCCATCGCGGCGATCAGCCTGGTCATTGTCGCCCAGTACTGGCTCCCCATTCTCCTGGTATCCCTGGCCGGCGGACTGATGACCCTGGCGGTGATCCCCTGGATGGGCAGCCGGGTCTTCACCGATCACAAATTCCTCCGTTCCCTTTTGATATTCGGGGTGTCCACCGGAACCCTCTCCACCGGCCTGGCGCTGCTGCGGGTGCTGGATCCGGAATTCGAAACCCCGGTGGCCTCGGACTACACCTACGCCTCCGGCATGACCTTCGTATTGGCAATACCCTTCATCCTGTCGATCAACTTCTCCGCCCGGGCCTATCAGAGCGGGGATATGAACTGGTTTCTGGCGGCCCTTGGCGTGGCTCTGGCCTATGCTCTGGGGGCGTTTCTCTGGTACTTCGCGCTGGCGGGGAAAAAATCTTTCGCCGGTCCATCCAAAGTCTGGTTTGAGGAGGAATAACCATGCCGATAATTCTGCAAGCCCTACTGATCAGCGTGGGAATAAACGCCCTGTTTTTTATCTTTGCGGCGATCATCAAGACCGATGTGTTCACCGACATCACCTACAGCCTCACATTCATCGTGCTTACCATCAGCGGTTTTCTGCTGGCCGGGGGCTTCTCCTCCGGCTTGTTTTCCACGATTACCGCGGCCCTGGTGCTGATCTGGGCCCTTCGCCTGGGAAGCTACTTGTTTATCCGGATCCTGAAAATCAAGGTCGACCACCGGTTTGACGACCGCAGGGACGACCCGGTGAAATTCGGCATGTTCTGGGCCCTCCAGTCCATCACCGTATGGCTTGTCATGACCCCCATCCTGATCTTGCTCGGCCAGGGAGAGGTCGCACCGGGGGCCCTGAGCTGGATCGGCTGGGGTATTGCGATTATCGGGCTGATCATCGAAACCGTCTCGGATGCTCAGAAATACCGGTTCAAAAGCCGGAAGGAAAACCGGGGGCGCTTCATGGCCGAAGGACTGTGGAAGTACTCGCGCCATCCCAATTTTTTCGGGGAAATGCTTTTCTGGTGGGGCATGACCATTCCGGGGTTACTGCGCTTCAACGGCTGGGAATACCTGTTATTCATCGGCCCGGTGTTTATCACCTTCCTCCTGTTGAAGGTCAGCGGAATTCCCCTGCTGGAAAAGAGCTGGGAACAAAAATGGGGTCAGGATCCGGAGTTCCAGGAATACCGTCGGCGCACCGCCATACTCATCCCCCGGCCTCCCCGGCGATAGGAAGGTCGCGGGTCTATTTTTCCTCATCCCGGAGGGGTATCTCCAGACGGAATTCGCATCCCTTCCCGGGTTCGCTGAAACAGCTGATACTTCCTCCGAGGGTATCGGTGGTCAGGGTGTGAACGATATGCAGTCCCAACCCCGTTCCCCCACCGGTTTTGTTGGTGGTGAAGTAGGCCTCGAAAATTCTCGCCTTGGTTTCCGGGGATATTCCCGTCCCGTTATCCTTTACGGAAAAAATCAACCGGGGCTCCCCCTCCCGCTGATCTTTGGCGGCAGGGGACGAAATGGATATCTCTATTCCGGGTTCCGGAAAGCCTTCGGGAAATGCATGGGTTTCAGCGTTGATCAGCAGATTGGTGAGGATCTGTGAAAACACCCCGGGGTAGGAGTATATGCTGAGCCCTGCGGGACAGCTGAACTCAAGTCCGATACCGCGTTTGCGTAAGCGGGGTTCGAAAAGGGTCAGCACATTGTTCAGGAAAGGCTGGAGATCAAATCGCTCTGCTTCGGGAACCGCCTGGTGGTAAGCGATTTTGCGGTAGCTGTTCATCAGCTCCAGCACCCGGTTCACGTTCTCTTCCGCAAGGCTCAGACTCGATACCCCCGACTCCAGGAAACGCTCCAGGTCTTCTCGAGCAAGTTCGTCTGAACGGAGAGACTGCAGCAGGGGCTCAATCTGAGCGGCCAGGCTGCTGGTCAGCAAATTGAGATTTCCCAGGGGACCGCTGACCTCATGGGAAAGATTCGCAACCAGCTGCCCCAGGGTCGCCATTTGCTCCGATTCGATGAGTTCCCGTCCCTGCTGTTCCACCCGGCCTTCCAGTTGACGGTTGTATTCGAGGATCTGTTGCTGTTGGGCCTCGATCTGTTTTATGCTCTCCCTCAGCTCCCGGGTTCGCTCGTCAACCCGCCGCTCCAGCTCGGTTTTCTCTCCAAGCAGGCGCCGTTCCCCCATAAGTTTTTCCAGGGCGATCTGCAGCTGATTACCGGTGATATTCAACAGCCGGCTGCTGTCTTCGGGAGACGCCCCCCGGCTTTCGTATTGCCCGACCAGCAGGTGGATGTGCTGTGCTTTCCTATCGCCATAGGCAGCGTGAACCAGCTCGGAAAAGCCGTTGTCCTGTTTCGCTCTCTCGAGACGATTCGAAGATCCGCCGGATCCGCCGCATACCTGCCTGTGCAAATCCAGCATGATCTGACGGATCTTCCCGTACTGTCCGTCGCTGTCACGGCTATGAGGTACTACCGCGTCCAGATAGACCAGCTCGTCGGCAGAAAATTCGGCAATGGCCGCGTAATCCAGCGAGTAGCGACTCACCAG
>CAWZYW010000466.1:0-2898 GCA_963966255.1 uncultured Salinispira sp.
ATATTCTGATGACCAGCGTAACCGCATGGGGCCGGAATGAGTCCAATGAAGAATTGAGCAAGGAACTGTTCGAGTCCTGCATCCGGACCGGCTACCTTCAGGAAATTTCTGAAGAGTTATTGACAATTCGATAAAAAAAAATCATTATATGCCTCACCTCTGGGGGTGTAGCTCAGTTGGCTAGAGCACTAGCATGGCATGCTAGGGGTCACGGGTTCGAGTCCCGTCACCTCCAGTTATTTCTTTTTCATCTTCTCCCTTTTTTTTCATCTCATCAATCCTTGGTATTCTTTCCGCGATTTTTCCGTGAAATCTCAGCCCTTGCATACTAAACTTTAATAGCCGTATCATAAGACTATTGAGGTAGCTGCGAGCTGTGAGCATGAGTGATCCCGGAACTGAAAATATGTTTGCCAATCTCGTCGATGAGTCGGAGGAAGCCACCATAAGCTTCGGTGACGATGAAGACTTCATCAGCCGTCGGAATAGCGACGAAACGACGGCTTCTCCACTAGAAGAAACCGAGTCCGTCGTGGTTCCGGCCCCGGACGCCGTTTCCGACGATGCCCCGGATTTTTCCGATCTGTTCGACGAACCCCGTCCTCCCCATATGGATATGGAAATGCCGGGAGAAACGAGTGCCTTAGCCGACGGAGAAGCATTTAATCACTACGACAAACTGCTTACCGACAAGCCCCAGCCGATCTTCAGGAACAAGGACTACTACAAAATCCTGCTCGGCGGCGAAGGGGAGATATCCAAGCGGATCCACCAGCTCCTTGGCAACTTCCTTACAGCGGAGGACCCGCAGGACCGGTCAATGCACCGTGGGCGGCTGACTCCGGCCTACTGGGAACTGGCTGGGAACATCGCCGGCAAAGTCACCCAGAAACTTCCGGTTCCCAAGACCATGCTCCTGCGCTTCGGGATACTGCTGCCCACGGCGATATCTCCGGAACAGCGGCTTATCATCAGCCGCATCCCGTTCAGGACCGATGATTCGGCCCCGGTATATTACACAGACGAATGGTTGAAAGCCGTGGCCTACGGTCAGGTAACTGCATCGGCCACCGATGAAACCAAGGCCGCTCCGGGCAAAAAGGGACAGAAAATCAACGCGATGCTGGAAAAGACCCAGGGCCGTTATGACGCCCAGATCCAGGTGGTGAAAAACCATATCGCGGATATGCAGGCCCAGGAGCGCATCATGAAGGATCAGGTCGACCTTCTGATGCACCACGATAACATGACCCAGTTCGGAAATCTCCCGGGTCCATACAGCGATCAGCAACGCACCGGCCTTTCGGAATTGAACAACGTCCTGCGACGGCTGAACAACTTGAACCGTCAAATGTCTACGGCCTACAACGAACTTTCCCACATCAAGGATCAGCTGGACAAACTGCGCAGCGAGGAAGCCGAGTACGGCGACGGCCCGGCGGTGGACAATCGAAGCGTCACCGAAGAAATGAACACCGTCCGCCAGATGGCCAAGCTATGCGTGGGCCGCCAGGGAAATCACTTCCCCATGCTTCTGAAGCAGTATTTTATCCCCAATATCAGGGATATCGGAACCAAGGAAAACGTCATCAATACCCTGGCCGAAGTGGAGTATCTCGATCCGGAAATATTCAAACGAACCTTCAAGCAGCAAACGAACCGTATCGTCCCCAACGTCATTCTCATTCCCTGTTACGGAGAAACGGGAATCTGCTGGGAGCCCTTCGAGCGCCATTCCCGTGCCACCAGCCGGGGCAGGTTAGCCATTCCCATGTATCCCAAGGACTTAAAAACCGCGGTCATCGCAGCCCTCGGAGATCTCCGTTGGCAAGTAGCAAAGGAAAAAGCCCAGCATTACTGGATGGAAGAGGGACTCACCGGCTGGTACTATCAGGATTTCAGCGATAAAAAGAAAAAAGGCGACGTGAAGGATGCGTTTATCCAGGATTACATACTTTGGCTCACCAGGGAAGCCGAAGGCACTCAGAAAATGGAGCGGGAGGTACGGGATATTTTCTGGCGATACGTCCCCTTCCCCCAGGAAGTGAAGGATAAATTGCGAAACCGGGGCTTCGTCTACAACGAACTCTACAAAAAAGACGTGAACCGCTCGATGTCCGACGGGTATTAATCCCGTCAGTCCCTCGATTCGCTCAAGCGGATTACCACCCCGGTATATTCAGGAAGGTTTAATCGGATTTCCCCACGGCGGATTCTCACCGGATCGAGATCCGGCACGCCGGGAGCCACTGGTTCGCCGTTTTCATCGATGAGCACCGGCAGCGCCCACCGGTAATCTCTCTGCATTTCTTCGGGGATTTCGATGTCCAGTCTCCGGTCTTCATCGGCATTGTTCAATACCGTAATAAATACCTCATCCTCGTCCCAACGCGCGAATGCGAATGAGCTTATGCTCCGTTTCACGATATCGAAATCCCCCTCGGTAAGCGCCGGATAATCGGCCCGGAGTCCGTTCAGCACCGTCACTAAATCGCGGAACTGGGGTTCCGTCTCCCAATCCATCATGGCACGGCCGGTGTGTTCAGCTCCGCCGTCCATCGGCAGCTCGGTTCCGTAATACATCACCGGAATTCCCGTATAGGTAAACAGGAACATCAAAGCCTGAGCCAGCTTCTCCTCCCGTTCCCGGCGCACCTGATTCACGAAGCGGGGTACATCGTGATTATCAATAAAGGTGCCCATGAAATCGTCGAAGGGAATGTTCTGCCGGGCGTTGAGCACCGCCTGATTAAATCTGGTACCGGTTTCGCCGTTTCGCACCATGTCGCGGACTGCGAAGTACATGGGGAAATCCAGCAACCCGTCGATACCCCATCTCTGGTAGCGGGCCAGGGCTGCGGGGTTGCCGTCGAACACCTCGCCGATAAGGTGAAAACC
>CAWZYW010000467.1:0-2893 GCA_963966255.1 uncultured Salinispira sp.
GTACAGCTGGAGGCCAGGGGCATACTTCTGGGGAGGGCCGGGGATTTCCCGAATTATTCCCCGGGATTCCAGGGTCTGGACGATGTCGAATGCCGAACTTCGGGGGATTCCGAGCTGCTGGCTTATTTCCCTAAGGCTTGCCCCTTCGGGTCTGCTGCAGACCAGCTGGATAATATCAACGCTTCGATCAACACTGCGGTTCATATGCTTTCCGTATATGCGACATACTTCCGTATATCTGAAAGATGCAGAATTGTACCATGGATATACCCGCCGTCAAGAAGAGACCTTGGAATTCAGCATCGGATTGCATCATACTGGTATTGGTCCCGCAGGATTGAGAACGAGGTAATCAGTGAATAGAATCCTCATCGCCGAAGATGAAACCATAAACCGTATGTACATCATCTCCCTGCTGAAGAAATGGAAGCTGGAAGGGGTTGAAGTCGGCAACGGGGAGGCTGCCCTCGCGGCTCTGCAGTCGGAGAAGTTCGACCTGCTTCTGCTTGATATGGGGCTCCCGGACATGGACGGTCTCGAGCTCGCGCAAAAGCTGCGGTCAGAGGGGAATTTCATTCCCATCGTGGCGGTGACCGGTCGGGATTACCCTGAGGACCAGGAGGCGATTTTTCGCGCCGGAATTCAGCAAATAGTTGCCAAGCCGATCCAGGAATACGTACTTTATGACGAGATCAAACGAATTCTCGGATTATAAACGGAGGCGTAAATGGTAACTTTTCATGGCGAAGGGGTTCAATTTGAAGGGGTCTTCCCTTCGGCGGGAGACAGTCTCTCAGATTTCACCCTCAGCGACAGCGGTCTCTCGGTACATCGCCTGGCGGACTTCACCGGCAAGCGCCTCATTCTGAATATTTTCCCCAGCGTCGATACCGGGGTCTGCGCCGCATCGGTGCGGGAATTCAACCGCAGGGCTGCTTCCCTGGGTGACGATGTGCGGGTATTGTGCATCTCGAAGGACCTGCCCTTCGCCCATAGCCGCTTCTGCAGCGCCGAGGGAATCGAAAATGTCCTGAGCCTCTCCACCTTCAGGGACGGCGATTTCGGTCGTCACTTCGGCCTGGAAATGGCAAACACTAAATTAGCCGGTCTGCTGGGCCGCGCGGTGATCGTCGCCGACGCGAACGGAAAGGTGAAATACACCGAGCTGGTACCTGATATCGGTCAGGAACCGAATTACGACAAAGCTTTGTCCGCCCTTGATTAACCATCCCCGGGTGAACTTGCGGCCCCGGGGGCTCTCCGGTATGGTAGGACTATGAATCTATCGTCGTTCAACTTCTCAGATTATGCGAAACACAGTTTACGAAACCTGTTTCGCGCTCCGGACACCCGATACCGTACTCATCGCAACCACACCATATGGACGCTGGTGCAATTATTCGGGTTTCCGGTCTTCGCGCTTTTTCACTGGACCTTCCTGTTCCTCGATAAGCTGTTTCGCCGGGGAGTGAGCAGAAAACCAATAGAACGGCCGGTGTTTATCATCGGCAGTTACCGATCAGGTTCGACCTTCCTTCAGCGTCTGATGGGCATGGACGTAGAGACCTTTTCCTCCGGTACCACCTGGGAGATGATGTTCGCCCCGTCGGTTCTGCAGCGTCAGGCGGTGAAGGGACTGTTCGCAGTGGACAAGAAGATCGGCAAGCCTATACGGAGGCTCCTGTACTGGGCCGAAGGCGAAGTGTTCCACGAAAAATCCGCCCATACCATGGGCCTGCTGCATCACGAGGAAGACGAAGCGTTTTTTATCCATAACTATGCAAGCTGCTTCCTTTTTTTCGTGAATCCGTATCTCGAAGAGAGCTGGAAATATCATCATTTCGATCGGGAAGTAGATCACCATCGGCGACGCCTGGATATGGATTTTTACCACCAGATGGTACAGCGGCACATGTATTCCCATCCGGAATCCCGTTTTTACCTGTCCAAAAGTCCGACCTTCAGTTCCCGTTTCATGAGTCTCTATGAGCGCTATCCCGATGCTCGCTTCATATACCTGGCGCGTCATCCGCTGGATGTGATCCCTTCCCTCATGAACTGGTTCACCCAGGTCTGGTCGAGCATAGAAAAAGACGGGGTGCGCTTTCCCTTCAGGGATTTCGTAATAGACTTCGTGTATCACTGGTATGTCGAAGGACTGGAATCGCTGGAGCGCATACCGTCTGATCAGGTGAAGATCGTCCTATATGACGACCTGGTTGCCGATCCCTTCCACACGGTGGAGGCCATATATCGATTCCTGGAAATCGACATGCCCGAATCTTTTCGCGAAACCCTGTCACACGAGAAGGCCAGGGCTAAACGCCACTGGAAGCCCAAGGTGCACAGCCTGGAGATTGACAAGCTAGATCCTGAAGAATTATATCGCCGCTTTCGCCCGGTATTCGATCGTTTCGGCTTCGGCATAGAAGAGTATATCGAAGAATAAGCGGGTAAAAATTCCCGGCGAGCCGGAAAAATTATTTCCGAAATTGTCAGCTTTTGCTATATTTAACCGGAATTAATCAAAAGGAGTCTTAGAATGATCTGGTACGTGCTTTTAAATGTGCTGATTGTTATCGCGGCGGCGGTAGGTATGGAATTCGTCGCCTGGTTTACCCACCGATATATTATGCACGGGCTGCTCTGGGTGCTGCACAAGGATCACCACTTCCCGCATAAGGGTAAGTTCGAGAAGAACGATCTCTTCGTCGTATGGTTCGCCACACCGGCGGTGCTGGCCCTGGTCATCGGCATCAACCAGATGATCTGGCCGCTGATTTCCGCGGGAATCGGAATTACCCTGTACGGCATCGGCTATACCCTGTTTCACGATATCATGTTTCATCGCCGCATAAAGTGGATAAAAATCCCCCGGAAAGCTCCCTACTTC
>CAWZYW010000468.1:0-2886 GCA_963966255.1 uncultured Salinispira sp.
AGAACGGATACTTTTTGTTGACGATGATACCAACTTGCTCGAATCGGTTCAGCGCAACTTCCGTCGGCAGTACGAATGCCATACCGCCAGTTCAGCCAGCCAGGCCCTGGAAATGATGGGTGAGGACGAGCCCTTCGGAATCGTCGTCGCGGACATGCGCATGCCCGGGGAAAACGGCATCGGCTTTCTCGAGCGCAGCCGCAAACAGTTCCCCGACACGGTCCGGATCATGCTCACCGGCTTCGCCGATATGGAAACCGCCCTGGACGCCATCAACCGCGGCGGGGTATTCAGCTTTCTCCAGAAACCCTTCGATACCGTCGATCTCAATACCGTCCTGGCCGCAGCTTCTGATGAGTACCGGCGCCTGCGCAGCATCCAGTTGGACAGTCTCACCGATCCCCTCACGGGCCTCTACAACCGGAGATTTATCGAGCGGGAATTCCACCGCCTCCTGGAAGTCGCCCGCCGGCACCAACAGAGCTTTTCGGTGATATTCGGAGATGTGAACGGATTCAAGTCGGTCAACGACACCCTGGGTCACGCGAAGGGGGACGAACTCCTGAAGCGCATCGCCGACTCAATGGTGGAAACCTGCCGGGGGTCCGACCTGGTCTGCCGCTTCGGAGGCGACGAGTTTCTGGTGGTCATGGAATCTGCGGAGGAGCAGCACGCCGCCCGGCTGATAGAGCGGCTTCAGGAAGCCATCGGCGGTATCAGCGTCGGCGAAACGACCACCTTTCATCCCAGCATTTCCCTCGGTTATGCCACCTACCCGGAAGACGGTTTGGATATTCAGGAGTTGTTGCAGGTCGCCGACGGTCGGATGTACCGGCAGAAGAGTACCGCCGGGGGCCTTTGATCACCAGCTTTCCCGGGGCATTTCTATTTTCCATTTATTGTTGATTTCCGTTGCCCTCAGCGCGAAGACCCGTCCGCCGGAGGAATAGCGGAGGCTGACGATATCCCCGGCTTCCTGCTCGCTGATCAGGACGATTTCCTCACCGGGAGGCGGAATGGGGAACTCCAGATCCTCCCGGGTTTCCAGCCTGGCCGCCACCATCTTTTCGAGAAACAGGACGATACCGGCGGTATTATCAGTCGAAAGTTCCGCGGCGCCGGAGAAATCCCCGGCCTGCAGGGCCTCCAGGAACTGCATGCCCGTGTCCGCCGGGCTGCCCGGGTATGAACCGCAGGCAAAAAGCATCAGGGCAAGGATGCCGAAAGCTCCGAATTTTGCTTGAATGCTCATACTGCGCCCCCTTCCTGTTCCCGGTAAAATCCGTATATTCCGCATCCGCGAAGCAGCTGTCGGCGATGGTCCAGCAGCATTGATACGCGGTCCCAGATCGCAGGCCCGGTCTGGGGCAGGAGCTGTTGCCTCATAGCGTCCCGGAGGGAGGCCTGGAGCGCCGGGCCGATGTCGCTTAGCGGGCTCAGGACCTGAATATCCCGCTCGGTATCCACCTGCAGAATATTGATGCACATGGTGGCCAGAATCCTGGTCAGCTCCCTCACCAGCTGTACCTCGGCCTCCTGGTTGCGGCGGAAGCCGATGCTGATCCTACGGAAACTGATGCCATCGCCGCCGGTCTGCCCCAGATAATCTTGCCAGGCCCTCTGTAGCAGAGCCCCGGCGGAACCCCGGGGGTAGGTCTGGGACGGCGGACCGTCGAGATCGATGATGATGCCCGAAATATCAGCATCGGCGCCGTTGATTTCCTCCCCGGCCGGAAGCATGCCCTGAGATATTGCTTCTCCCAGGGAGCAGAGCCGGATGGTCTGTTCCAGGTGCAGGATTTGGGGGACCGGATTATCGGAATCCCGCATTCCCGCGGCTATTGCAGCTGCCAATCCGGGGCTGATGACCCGCAGGGGCACCGCGGTACCGGCGCCGATGGCGTCGCTCATGGCCCGGGGGAGCCCCACGGCGTACAGTGCCTTGCCGGGCTCCCGGCCGCTGCCGAAGGCCTTTCCCAGGCGATACAGGAGCGGAGGAAGTTCTTCGGAGAAAGCGGCGGCATCGATCGGCGTATATTCCCCTGCCGCCTCGCTGAGATCCGCTGCAACCCGTGACAGATGCAACCGATCCTGTTCGAAATGGGCGATTAATATGCTTTCCGGAAGGCCGCGTTTTTTAGCCAGGCGGAGCAGATCCTCCGATTCCCGGTTGATAAGAGTGCTGCGGTATTCTTCGAAAAATCCAAGGGCCATGGAAAAACCATAGCATACTAGCTCAGCCGCCGCCAGCGGGAATAATTGAATGGAGTTTGAACTTATTCTTGCAAATCGCATCACATGCGCTATACTTCTCCCTACGAGGGTAATACGGAGTTTCTCCATCTTGAGGGTAGCTTTCACCGCCCGGCTCTTTCAGAGCCGGGCATTTTTTTTGTACACTGGCCTTGGACTCGGCGGCATGCCTTTTTCGTCGCCTGCATATGGAGGAAGCAATGAAACCGACGCTTTTAATCCTCGCCGCGGGGATGGGCAGCCGCTACGGCGGTATCAAACAGATCGAACCCGTGGGAGTGAACGGCGAAATCATTCTCGAATACTCGATCTTCGACGCGATCCGAGCCGGGTTCGGCAAGGTGGTTTTTGTGATTCGCCGGGATATCCAGGCGGATTTCGACGAGCATGTGCTGCCCCGCTTTTCGAATCACATACCCTGTGAATATGTTTTTCAGGACATGGAAGATATCCCCCGACCATTTTCCGTTCCTGCGGACCGGAAGAAGCCCTGGGGTACTGCCCATGCGGTGCTGGCCGCCCGTGAGGTGCTGGCCGAGCCCTTCGCCGTGATCAATGCCGATGATTTTTACGGCCAGGACGCCTATCGGGTAATGGGAGACTTTCTGTCGAAGGTCGAGCCGTCGGCTCCCG
>CAWZYW010000469.1:0-2884 GCA_963966255.1 uncultured Salinispira sp.
GTCATATGAATCGTCCCTCAGCTTAATGCCTTCGGCCACCGGAAGGCTTTCCACGACCTTCCAGCGCATACCGGCATCTTCGATCATGGTTTTGACCTCGCCGATTTCCCCGGCGCTCCAGGCTTCTCCCGGGGCCCGGGAGTGAAGGGCGGTCACCACCGACTCGACGCCGACCTGACGGAGGAATCTGAGGGGGACCGGGTCTTCCGGGCCGAACCATCGCCACGCCTTTTCGAATTTCACATCGCACCTCCGGGACTCGCTTGAATCTTGCCGCTTGTGTATTCGCCTTTCTATGCTATTATTTGGAAACCATGTCCTTTACCGAAGTATACGGAAATATCGTCATCCCGGCCTTATCTGCTGTGTTTCTCTTTATATATTTCCTCTATTTCGTCTTCATCGAGGAAACCAAAACCCAGTCGACCCGGTTTTTTATCGTGTTCCTCATTTCATTCTGCCTGTTCCTCCTGGGGAGGCCGATACAGATCCTGTCGGGCCCGCACCCGGTTCCCCTGATTATCAACAACATCCGTTCCTTTTTATTCGCCGCGGTAACGGTACCTATGATCATGCTGGCCGACTTCTCCCGGCCGGGCAGACAGAGCCGGAGCCGGTTTGTGATATTAATCGCCGTCGGCAGCGTGCTGGGGGCCACCTATTCCCTGTTCAATAGCCTGACCACCAGCGGTTCCGCGGTAATTTTCAGCCTGGGCAGCATTCCCGTCATGGACTCGGTGACCCCGGTTATGACTCCACCGTATTACGGTCGGGAAGTGACCATCGCGGTATACCTCACCATCGCCGCCCTGCTGTTCAGCGATTCCCTGGTGAAAATCCGCAGGGTCCGAAGGAATGGCCTTTCCCCCGGCATTAATCACGCCCGGGTGTATTTGTACAACAGCGGGAAGATCGTGTTCGCCCTAACTTTTTTTCTCGGCTCGATACTCCAACAGTGGTGGATCTACTATGTCGGTTCACTGATCAGCGTCATCGTGCTCGGTTACGCCGTGGCCCTGGATATCCGACAGCGGAAAAGCCGCATGAAAAAGGTCATCGCGTTTATCAAAGAGGATCTGATCCACGACCTGTCGGTGGATGCCGGCATGCAGAGCGAGGTTATGGATATGCTCTCGCTGCTGCAAATCCCCGCCAGTATTAATACCTTCATCGCGCTTCAGGATCCCGGTACCGATAAGAACCGGCGGGGGCGCAGCCTGGCTTCGGATACGGGGGTCATGAGGGAACTGGCAGCGTACTTTGATAATCAGCTTGGAGCCGATGGCTACATCCTGCTTCCCGTCGGCACCGAGAAGCTGGGGATTTGTCTTTCGGTGAGTACCTCGGGGGATTTCGGCCGCCAGGAAACTATCGGGCTGTGTGAAAACCTGTCCCGGGATGTTTCAATGCTCAGTACAGTCAACATCGGCATCGGACGCAGCTACGGGGGAATAGAAGAGCTCAAGAAGTCCTATCAGGAGGCCTTCACCGCCGTCGAATACGCCTCCCGTATGGAGGGGGGGCAGATTGTCCATATTTCCGATATCCAGGACGGCGAAGCCCGGGTCCGCTATCCCCTGAAGGAAAAAACCGCCTTCCTTACGGCCATCAGGTTGGGAGACCGGGACATCGCCCTGGCCCAGCTGGAAGAGCTGACCCGTCGGTTGTTCTCCTACGGCAATGACCGGGACCGCCTGGCGAAGGTGCGCATCTACGAACTGCTCGGTGCCATGATCGAGTCGGCTATCTCCGGGGGCGGGGACGTGGATAAGCTTCTGGAAATCAGCGAGCGATACTACAACGAAGCGGTGATTATCCGAAGCCGGACTCATCTCCTGGACTGGCTGAGGACGCCTACCGAGGAAATCATCGGCGTGGTCAGCCAATCCCACTCGAACCGTTATGATAATATCGTCCGCAAGGCCATGGGGTTCATCGAAGAGCATTTTGCCGAGGCGATCAGCGTAAAAGACGTGGCCGACGAAGTGTGCGTAAGCGAATCCTACTTCAAATCCATTTTCAAAAAGACCAGCGGATATTCCTATTCCGAGTACCTGACCAGGGTGCGGATAGACAAGGCCAAAGAACTGCTGCACGGTACGGAAAAATCCGTCACGGAAATCGCCATGGACCTGGGCTTTCAGACTCCCACATCCTTCAGCTCGCTGTTCCGCCGAGAGGTGGGCATGAGCCCCACCCAGTACAAAAATCAGCCCGCCGGTACTTGATCCTTATACCTCAAAAGACGATCTAGAAGCCCGGCAATACGATTGAACAGCCGAAGCGTACGATTGCGATATATCTCAGCATCTTCCATAGAGCGCGTTTTCAAATTCGGCCGTACCATTTCCTAACATTTGAGCGCGATGCGGCAATCCCATCGCGAAAAGGAGCGTCTTTTTATGAAAGCACGATTGTTCATGGTATTGGCAATGCTGCTGCTTGCCACGTCCTTCATCATGGCCGCCGGCGGAAGCGAAACCGCCACCAGCGAAGGCGGCGAACAGTCATTCACCTTCGTCTACGCCGAAGTTAACCCCGAAGATTCCATCGTCGGTCAGACCGGCATAAAGTTCAAAGAGGAACTTGAGCGCCTCAGCGGCGGAACCATCACCCTGGATATCCAGTTCAGCGGCGTTCTCGGCGACGAAGCGGCGGTCCTCGACGCCATGCTCGGCGGTGCCGGCACCATCGATATGTCCCGTATTTCGGCCTTCGCGCTGACCAGCTACGGCGGTGAGAAATCCAGCCTGCTGTCGATTCCTTACACCTTCGCCAACCGGGATCACTTCTGGAACTTCGCAGCCAGCGATCTGGCTCCCGAATTCCTCCTCGAGCCCGTTGAGAACGGCTCCGGTATCCGGGGACTTTTCTACGGTGAGGA
>CAWZYW010000470.1:0-2874 GCA_963966255.1 uncultured Salinispira sp.
GTCCAACACCGCCACGCCGTCAATATTCACCGATGCCCCGCTCATCTTCCGGAAACTTTGAGCTTTCCGCCGCAGGACCACCGACTTGCCGATGCAGATCCCCCGGCCGGCTCCCACTCCGGGAACCACCTCGGGAAGCCGCGACTCAGCCTGCTTCCGGTCCTGATACAGCTCCATGAGCACTTCGGCGTTCTCGAGGACCGCCGCCAGCTGGCTGGCGATTGCCCTGAGGGCCCGGGTGTCCTGCTTTGTGAAGTAATTGGCCTTCGAATGCTGAAGGGTGATGACACCGATCTTATTCACGCCCCTTCGAATCGGCACCGCAAGGAACGCTTCGAAATTCTCTTCGGCGCTGCCGGGGACGGCTTTGAAGAAGGGCGACTGGCTGGCCTTCCCTTCCCGGATGGGACGGATTTCCTTGAAGGATATGCCGGTAATGCCCTCCCCGACCTCCAGTTCCAGATCGTCGATCATTGAGGCGTTCAGGCCCTTGGTTGCCCGCAGGATGAGGCGATCCCTGCCGTGCTCATAGAGGTAGATCGAGCAAACCTCGCTGTGCATGTGCTGGGAGACCATTTCCACCACGTCGCCGAGGAATTCAGCTATGGATCCCTTGCGTTCGAAAATCGAGGTAAGCTCGGCCATGTTGCAAAGTAGATCGAAACTCCGCTGATCACTGCCTTCAGAATTCTTCAGTCGCTGCATCATCACATCCATAATAGAGGGTATTTGCCTTTTTGAGTAGCACCGGTTATCCCGCGATGGTGGAAAGCCGATCGCGAAGATACTCGCTCTTTTCCTTCAAGCCGACCACGGAAGTGTCCACCATAAGGACCTCGGGATGCTTGGGATCGACCTTCACCGACCCGCCGCTGGTGCGGATCAGTTCCATGATCTTGTTGATGTTGAGCCTGGCCACCTTGGCGAAGTGCACCCGGGCCACGCCCTTGCGCTCCCGGATCATGGAAATATTCAGGTCCCAGCAAAGGATGCGGATTTCCGCCAGGGAAAGCAGGCTGGCCACCTCGTCGGGAATGGGCCCGTAACGGTCGACTATCTCGCCGTGGACGGCGTCAAGGCTCTCGCGGTTGGTCACCGAAGCGATTTTCTTGTAGACCTCCATCTTTTCCATGGTGTCGGAAATATACGCGTCGGGAATAAAGCCGCTGTACTCCATCTCCAGATAGATTTCCGAGGGCAGTTCCTCCTGCTCGTCGCTGAGCCGGCGGATCGCCTGGTCGAGGAGCCGCAGGTACAAGTCAAAGCCGATGGAATAGATATCTCCGCTCTGCTGGGATCCCAGCAGGTTTCCCGCCCCCCTCACTTCCAGGTCCTTCATGGCGATTTTGAAGCCGGATCCAAGTTCGGTGTGGTCTGAGATGATCTGCAACCGCTTCATGGCAAGTTCGCTCAGGGCCCGCTGCTCGGGATACAGAAGATATGCATGGGCCAGACGGCCGCTGCGGCCTACTCGGCCCCGCAGCTGATAGAGCTGGCTGATGCCGTACATGTCGGCCCGGTCGATGATAATGGTATTCACGTTGGGAATGTTGATGCCGTTCTCGATGATGGTTGTTGCCACCAGGACATGAAATCCCCCGTGGATAAAGCGGTGCATAATGTCTTCCAGCTCGTGGGCATTCATCTGACCGTGGGCCATCTCAACCATCACCTCGGGTACCACCTTCCGCAGGAAGAGCTGAACATTCTCCAGGGTTTCGACGCGATTGTGGAGATAAAACACCTGTCCTCCCCGCTCCACCTCCTTGCGGATGGCCCTGGCGACCAGTTCCTCATCGAAGGCCTCAACGTAGGTTTCGATGGGACGGCGGTTGTATGGCGGGGTCTTCAAAAGGCTCATATCCCGGATTTTCAGCAGACTCATATGCAAGGTCCGGGGAATCGGAGTCGCAGAAAGGGTCAGGCAGTCGATGGAAGCCTTTAATTCCTTCAGGCGCTCCTTGTCCTTCACCCCGAAGCGCTGCTCCTCATCTATGACCAGCAGCCCCAGGTTCGCGAATTTCACGTCTTTCTGGATAATACGGTGGGTTCCCACCACCATATCGATCTCACCGCTTTCCAAACCGGCGAGCGACTTCTTCTGATCCGCCCGGCTTACCAGCCGGCTCATCATAGCCAGTTTCACCGGGAATTTCTCAAGCCGCTCTTCCAGACTCTCGTAGTGCTGCTCAGCCAGAATGGTGGTGGGGGCAAGGAAGGCCACCTGCTTGCCCGAGGCGATGGCCTTGAAAGCCGCCCGCATGGCGATTTCGGTCTTCCCGTATCCCACGTCGCCGCAGACCAGCCGGTCCATGGGAACCGCACGTTCCATATCGCGCTTCACTTCATCGATGCAGCGCGCCTGATCCTCGGTCTCCTCGAAGGGGAAGGCCGCCTCGAACTCAATCTGCCATTCGCTGTCCTCGGGAAAGGCGTAGCCCGTGGCTTTTTTCCGGCGGCTGTATAGCTTGAGCAATCGTTCGGCAAGATCCTCCACATGCTGGGTCACCCGGGCCTTGCGCTTTTCCCAGTTCTTCCCGCCGATGGTGTCCAGCCGGGGATCCGAGCCCTGGCTGCCGATGTAGCGCTGGATCAGGTTCACCTGCTCGATGGGGACGAAAATGAACTCCTCCCCGGCGTATTCGAGCTTGATGTAATCCCGCTCGTTTCCCCCGGCGGTAATCCGCTGAATACCCCGGAAGCGTCCGATCCCGTGGTTGACGTGAACCACGTGGTCTCCCTCGTCCAGCTCAACAAAGCTGTCGATGGCCTCGCTTTTGACCTTCTTTACCGATCGGGGCACCCGTTTCTTGCGGCCGACAATTTCATTTTCGTGGATGATCATCAGGCCCCGGTCGCGGATGCTGAAGCCCT
>CAWZYW010000471.1:0-2867 GCA_963966255.1 uncultured Salinispira sp.
GGCAGCCCGGGCTGCCCAGTACGCCGTAGAAGGAATTAGCCAGGATTTTGTAGGCAAAGGACGCGGTCTGGTCTCCCCGGGCTTTTGCAGCCTCCCTGAGATGGTAGAACTCAGTGAGCAGCTCCGGGAGGATACCGATCCCCAGGGCGAATGCCGCGCCGTTGGGCGAGCGGATGATATCAGCCGCCCCTGAGGCACGGATATGGGCCAGGGGATCGATGCCGAAGCTGCGCATGATGGACGGATACAGACCTTTGAAATCCAACAGGAGCACGTGGGCGAACATTCCGCTTTCCGGGAAGATGATGGTTCCGCCCGGGCTCTCGTTCATCGGAAGGGCGTCGACTCCGTGGTCCGGAGCGGCGATCCCCCTGGCATGAAGCCGGGCAGCATAGAGCTGTTCGAATGCATGGATGCTGGCCCAGGACCTGGTCAGGGTGGTTCCGCAGAGCACGGCCCGTTTCACCGTCAGTTCCATCAATCCGGTCTCCGCCAGGATATCGATGACCAGGCGGGAATCCTCCAGACAGTAAAAGAGGAAGCGCTCGGGATCATCCTCCCAGAGGCGGTCAAGGGCCTCCATTTTTCCGTCGCGGCTGAACTGTTCGCTCTTTCCCCGGCCAAGCACCTCCCCGGCCACCGATTCGAGGCTGTAGGATTCGAAGTGGGCCGGATGCATGCGCTGAAGCCGCATAGAGTCGATGACTCCCCGCCCGGGGACTTCGCAGTGGTCGGGCATGTCTCCGCTGCCCGGCAGGAACCGGGCGCTCTCCCGGGATCTGCCGAAATCCCCGGCCACTCCCAGTGCTTCCATCCTTCCGAGGATGACCGCCATGTCGAATGAGATTACATTCCACCCGGTGATAATATCCGGATCGCCTTCCCTGACTATCCGATGGAAATCTTCCAGCAGTTCCCTCTCTGAAGGATACTCCCGGATTTCATATCCATTCCGATGCAAGTCCCGCTTCAGACCCCGATCAAGGCTCAGCACCTGATCACCGGGAATCTTCCCGCTGACCGGTATTTGAGCGCCCAGGTCCATGTCTTCGGAGTGCCGGGCCAAAGCTCCGCGATTCGAATCGCGAAACACCAGGGATATCGAACGGATGCTGCCTTCCCTGGTGGTCTCAATGTCCAGCGCGAGGATTCTGATGGGGAAGCTTTCCGGTTCAGATGCCATGGGTAGCAGGCGGGGATTGCGGGCCCGGATATCGACCCGGTCGCCGGATTCCGGCGGCGCTTCGAATGAGAAAAACAATCCGATGCCCGCGTCGATGAGGAATTGCTGGCTGGGGCTGAAATCACCTTCGTAACACGGAAAGCCCTGATCACGCAGAACGCGATGGGCCCGGGTCATCTCCATCGCGGTTTTAAAGCGCAGCCGACTCAGCGCTTTCCCGCCCATGGTTTCCAGCGCCGGTTCATCGTTCCCGTAGGGAAGAGGTTCAATGCCCCCCGCTGCCAGGGACTGAAGCGCGTCGGGCAGCCGGGTGTGCGGCAGATAGAAACGGGGGGAAAAATCGTCGATGAGGATCCCGTAGTTGCGTCCGTCGGAGAGCCGGCCCTGGATGATGATCTGCTCTCCCCGGGGCCCCGAACTGCTCCTGAGATATATCATAGCGGCGTCGTAGCGCATGAATCCCAGTATAGCAGGCCCGGGCCCTGCAGGCATGCTCCGGCTTGCATTTATCGATTCGCTCATTTATAACGGAATGTCATGAGCACCTGGAAAAACAGCCGGGAGTACGCCGAATATCTGCGTTCCCTGGGACCTCTTCCCGAGGGATTTCGCGGAGGGACGACCTCCCTGACCTTTATGCCGGTCGAGCGGCCCAGCGAGGAACCTTACCGAATGGACCTGTCGGCAATTCTGCTGGATGAGCCCAGCGAATCCTTCGCGGGGGTGTTTACCAAAAACGCGGTGCCCGGAGCCCCAGTGCTTATTGCCAGAGAGCGCATCGAATCCCCCGGCATGCAGGGCGTGCTCATCAATAACCGGATCAGCAACGTCGCAGCCGCCGACGGGATGGCCACCGCGCGACGTCTTGCCGATAATGCCGGCAAGCTCCTGGGCATTGACGGCGGCGGACTTTTCCCCAGTTCCACGGGCATTATCGGATGGCGCCTGCCGGAAACAGAAATGATTGCAGCCATGCCTGCCCTGGCGAGGTCGGTGAAAGCCGATCCCCGGCGTTCCGGCCTGCCGTATGACCTGGCCCGGGCCATTATGACCACAGACAGCTTTCCCAAGCTCAGGGTGCGGCGGATCGGTAAGGGTCGTATCCTGGGTATCGCCAAGGGAGCCGGCATGATCGAGCCGAACATGGCAACCATGCTGGCGTTTATCCTCACCGATCTGGATGTGCCCCGGAATGCTCTGCGGGAAATCCTTTTATCGTCTCTGGAAGAGAGCTTTAATTCCATCTCCGTTGACGGAGATCAGAGTACCAGCGATATGGTGCTCGCTTTCAGTTCCCGGCGTTTTCCGGTAGAATTGAGTGATTTCGCCCGGGAATTCACCGGGCTGTGCCGGGACCTCAGCCGGGATATTGTTCGTAACGGCGAGGGTACCGGACATGTTTTGGAAATAACGGTACGCGGCAACCATGATGCCGAGTTTTTGCGGATGTTGGGCCGGGCAGTGGGGAACAGCCCGCTGGTGAAGACCGCCGTATACGGCAATGATCCGAACGTGGGGCGCATTCTTTCCGCCCTGGGAGATGCGGCGGGCAATGCCGGACGGCATCTGTAATACGGGCAAACGGAAAACCCTATCGGGGATTAAACGGGGTTTTCACCGGGGGGAATACAACCCCAGCGGGAAAAAGAAACGATGCTGGCCGGGAGACTCGATGTGTATATCC
>CAWZYW010000472.1:0-2867 GCA_963966255.1 uncultured Salinispira sp.
CCACCGGGATGATGCTGAAGACGATGCTGAGCGTTACCAGACGGTGTATGCGGAGAAATCCGGCTCGGTGGCGGCGCCCACCGCCGGTCTGCACATCACCGATGCGATCCTGTCGGCCATCGATCAGCGGGGAATCAAGCGATGCAGCGTCACCTTGCATGTGGGCCTGGGGACCTTCCTGCCGGTACGGGTGGAAGATATCGAAGACCATAGAATGCACCGCGAGGAATACGAGGTCAGCGAAGAGAGCGCTTCGCTGATCAGCGAACATAAAAAGAAGGGGAAGCCGATCCTTGCGGTTGGCACCACCAGCGTCCGGACTCTGGAATCGGCCTGGGACGCCGATTCCCGGCAGATAAAAGCCGGACGGGACAGCACCGACATTTTTATCTATCCGGGATACCGTTTTCAGGCGGTGGACCATCTCATGACCAACTTTCACACGCCTGAATCGACCCTGCTGATGCTGGTCAGCGCATTCGCAGGGAAGGAAGAAATTCTCCGGGTCTATAATGAGGCCGTTGAAAAGAGATACCGTTTTTTCAGCTATGGGGATGCTACGCTTCTTCTCTGAGATAGCTGATCGTCACCGGGGGGGGAGTTAATCCTCAGTAGGTCGATTCGTCCATCGCCTCGAAATCCGCACGGACGTCGTACAGCCGCTCGAGATGTCGCTGGATGATCCGGCGATAATCCAGGTCGCCGTTCTGAATGCGGAACAGCTCGTCTTCCCAGAACTGCACCTCTTCGAGATACAGCCATGGATAGCCGCCGGCTCGCTGGGCATAGATTAATGCCTGGTCCCAGTAAATCAGCGCCCATTCCATCAGCTGTTCCGAGGTTTCAAGGCTTTCGAGATTCTGATCGCGCCAGGGGTAGTTGTAGAAATATGCATCGAATTTGTAATACCCGGTAGCCCAGAGCAGGTACAGCTCCACCAGCTTCAAATTCAAATGCATGGTGAACAGGTCGCGGTATTTCGCCCATTCCCGCTCGTCTTCAATCCGTGCCAGGGCGTTCAAAGGGTTGGCAAAATCCGCCCGCAGGGCCAGCTCCAGCCAGTGGATATTTTCCGCGATGTCCAATGGGTAATTGTAGAGTTGGCGGTGATGCAGCTCGTACAATTGCTCACGGTAGATCAGGCGATCGGCATGGACGTCCTGAGCCGCTGCGAACAACATGGAGAATATGAACATGGAGAAAAGGATTCGCTTCACATTTTTACTATCGGTAAGTTGGAGATGATCCTCCAGACTTCGGCGGAAATTTCAGCGATAGAGCGGCGGGAGTCGATGATGTGCAGATCGACGTTCAGCGTTGCCAGGGATTCAAACACCGAAAAATAGATCGATCGGATTTCACGCTGAAGCTCGAGTTTTTCGTAAATTTCCCGATGTTCCCGTTCTGAATAACGCCGATGGCCGTCCTCCGGCGGGATATCCAGAAAGATGATGGTTTCGGGCAGGGGAAAATCGCGATTTTAATTCCATACCCTCTCGAGGCCGATTTCGCTCCCCTGATATGCCAGGGAAGAAAAAAGGTAGCGGTCGCAGATTACCAGCTCTCCCGCCTCACTGCGGGGCACCATCCCATGTTTTCCGAACAGGTGCTCCGCCCGGTCAGCGGCAAACAGCCGCGCCAGGGTATCCCGTTCGAGCACAAGTCTCCCCGAAAGGGCTTCCCGGATTAATTGCCCGATGGGCGAGGTGGTGGGTTCGGCGCTGATAAGATGAGGTATTTCCCGCCGGCTGAGCTCCTCTTCGAGGATTCCCAGCTGGGTAGTGGTCCCGGAGCCGTCCAGTCCCTCGAAAACCAGGAAATTCGATAGAATCCTGCTGTTACCAAACAATATTCGCCGCCTTTTTTATAGTAGGATATCCGAGAGGCTCTTTGCCAATGGGAGTTTTGAAAGAGCGTCCACTGTGGTACATTTATAGTTAAAAATAGCCCGCTCATCAATGAGGTGAATTCCGGTGAACCCCGCTTACCGCTTAATCGCGGTGCTACAGATCGTTTTGGTGCTGGTCCTGATACTCATCACCCTTCTCGTCTTTTTCCCCCTGCAGCGCCAGCTCAGCGATCAGGTTCTCAATTTGAAGAACGATATTCTTTCCCTCCTGGAAAGCAGTCTGGGAAACAATATCAGCTTCAGCTCGATACATCCGTCGATCTTCAGTTACATCGAGATCCGGAATCTCCGTTTGTACAATGACGCAGACCAGACCCTCCTCACCATAGACCGCCTGATTTTCCGCTATGATATCCGCGAGATTCTCAAAGGCGAACCTCTCTCCGCACCGCGGCTGGTTGAGTTGCGCGGAGGGGTTGCATATGCGGATCAGTTCGCCTCCGGCGGAGATCGGCCGTCAAGCGAGGGGGCAGATCTCGAGCAATACATCAACGAGCTATCCACCGACCTGAGCATCATTCTGAGAAACTATCGCATCGAGTACCGCGATCCGCAATTCATCCTCAGATCCCTGATAAGCCGCGGCGAACTGCGATACAGCGGCGAAGCCGTCGAGATCAGCCTTGAAAACACCAGCGAGTATCTGGGCGTCGACCGGGGGCTGAGGGAGATCAGCGGGTCTTCCACGATTCAGGGCCAGGTTCTGGTCGGCACGCCGGGAAGCTTGCAAGAACTGATCAGCACCAGCGTGTTTCAATTTTACGTATCGACGGGCACCGTCGAATCGAACCGCTTCGTCCTGCAGCCTGTTGATGTCTATTTCTCCCTGGACAGTGAGCGGCTTCTGGCCCGGTCTCTTGAGGGTCGGCAGCCCTTTTCCCTGGAGTTCGAGTATTTCACCGCCGATCAGCGCAGCTCCCTGGCATTCTCGTCTTCCCGTTGGAGCCCTTCGAGTATC
>CAWZYW010000473.1:0-2859 GCA_963966255.1 uncultured Salinispira sp.
GACCACGAAGTATTCGTAGGTATCGTCGGGAACCGGAGGAGATATGACCCAGGACGGCAGGTCCCGTCCCCCGGGTCCGCCGGCGCATGCGGCGGTCAGCAGGGCGAACAGTACGCCCGGCAATATCAGGGGTAACGGGGAAAGTGGTTTGCTGTTTCTGCCGCTCCGGGTCACAATATCCTCCTCAGACTCCGGTCTTACAGTCCGGCCTCAAAAATCTCCCTAACCCGTTCCTGAGCCGTCTGCTCTTCTTCGGTTTCCACGGGTTGACCGGTGATAGCCTCTTCAATAAGGCGATCGACCTCTTCCTTGTCGATGGTGTAGAGGCTGTAATAGATGTACTCCTCTTCATCGGTCCGGTTATCAAGGCGGAAAATCCAGAAATCGTCGTACTTGCGGAACCCGCTGATCCGGGCGTCTGCCAGGACCCGAACGACGTTCTCAAAGTAAGTTTCTACGAAGTCATTATCTCCGACTTCGGCACCGGCGAATTTCTGCTGAACACGGAAATTTATCTCCTGGGCGATGGTCGAGGCGGCATCAAAGGTATCCGCCAGGGTGCGGACCCCATTCAGGTCCTGACCGATCCGTTCGAACTTATACAGATACATTCCCTCGAACCGGGCTTCGGTCTCCAGGGCCCCGATGGCGGTAAAGGTCCATGGCGGAATCGGCGCACCGAATTGGGTGTTCTTGTGCTCGATCACCGTGTAAGGCGATACCACATCGAAATCCGGGCTGTCATCCGAAACCGGTTCGGGCTGGCTCGCACAGGCTGAAAGCATCAGCACCAGAGCGAGACCCATCAATACCGCGAGAATACGGTTTTTCATACAAATCCTCCTATGGCACCAGGCCAGTATCAAAGGTCAGTGATTTTCCCCTGGTCAGGACCAGGGATAGAAATTCCATACCGGGGGTCTGATCAGCCACCCGGTAAACCAAATCTTCCACTTCATCGTTACGTCCGAAAAGATACACTGCATAGCGGGTTTCCCCTTCACTTTGGCTCAGGGTTTCCAGATCCCGGACCTGGGACCTCAGCCGCGATCGGAATGAACTCATCAGCCGGGAATCCGCGGTGTTGATAAACACCAGTTCATAGCGGATTCCGTTCTCGATCTGCCGGGCGATCTGAATCCGGCTCTGCTCCAGAACATAAGGCATGGCCTGGTACACCGAGCTTTGCAGGGCGTTCGCCAGGGCATCATCCTGACTGCTGCGGCTGAAGGTCTCGGGGCTCGTATAGGGTATGGAACCCAGGAGCCGGGCAGTGGATGTCTCATACATTTTCAAAGCGAGCAGGGCTTGGGCGTAGTGTCGGCCTCCGTCACTCCGGGTGGTCGCGCTGGCTTCGATTTCGACGTAGACGTCGGCGCTCAGGCGCTGGGCGATCCACTGAAGGATGCTGATTTCCCCGCCGGTCTGTTCCTCATAGGCCAGACTGGCATCGGCTTTTAGTTCCTCGATCTGATCCGGATCAACCACCTGGTAGCCGGCGCCGGCGAGCCATGAATTGGCCTGGCTAACCGCGGTGTTCATAAGAAAGGAATCCACCTCGTTGTCCTCGGGGTAGAACACCATGTAGCTTAGTGAGTCGAGATAGCGCTGAACGAACTCCTGTTCCGCCGGGGTCGCATCGGGCAGAGCCGCCGCAGAACTTCCGGATTCCGCAGGGCTTGCGGTCGCCGCCCCGCCATCGGTATCCGCCGGTTCTTCATCAGGCTCGCTGATATCAACGCTCTGGGGTCCGGCATCGCCCTGAGCCTCTGCGACGGCACCCTGGGCGCCGGCGGCTTGAGCCCCGCCCGCATCGCTTTCACGACCTATGCCGTTTCGCTCCAGGGTCTCGCGGACCCGGTCAATATTTACTTTGATGCGGATTTCGTAGATCATGTCCATTTCGTCAATGGTGCCGAGGTTTTCCCGACGCAGTGTCTCCATGCTGTCCGAAAAGACGTACTGATTGGGATTTGAAGTGCCGTACAGAACGTCCTGCAGTACATCGCGTTGCCTGGCTTCGGCTTCCGAGCCTATGATCTGAATCACCGCCTTGCGCACCGCATCCATTTTCGCTTCATTTACCGCCTGCAGCAGGCTCTCGGAGCGCCCGCTCCCGGTATACTCTTCGGGGATGCTTCGCCCCGGTGAGGAAATGGATACCGGAACTCCGCCTGGGGCACTGGCGCATGCTGCCAGGAAGAGAGTCAGCAAAAAAACTGCAGCCGGACCTGTGTATTTTCGCGTCATATTGATCACTCCGTTATTCACCGTATTATATAACCCGCATTTCAACGGAATCTGACACCGCCGCCAAACAGGAAGCCCTGGACATTGCGGCTGCTTGCCAGCCCGAACTGAATTTCGTATCCGCTTTCAAGGTAGAGCTCCAGGCTGTCATCCCCACCCGGGAGCAGGTAAGCGGCGCCGATCAACGCGCTGGTCTTGAGAGATCTGAGGGAAAATTCCTCAGACTCGTCAAGCGGCACCTGTCCGATCAAGCCGAAATAGGCCTGGGGGATCAGCCGCAGGCGTCCGAGGAAAATGTTGTATTCCGCTCCGATGTTGAGACTCACCGGAAGTCCGACCAGCGGTCCGCTGGTACTGGTCTGGGAAAAAAGAATTTCAGCGCCGATCAGTGGCCGAAACGCGTACACGCCCCGATTTGGTGATGCCTTGACGCCGATGGCGAAGCTTTCCAGCCCGCTCCCCCCCAGATCAAGCAGCCCTGCCACATACGGCGATACATCCAGGCCCGCCCTCGGCATTTCCTTCACCTGGTCGCCGATTTCCGCCCGCTCGTTCTCGTAGATAATCTGAGCCACCGAAAACTCCCGGCTGACCTCCCGGATCCTCAGC
>CAWZYW010000474.1:0-2850 GCA_963966255.1 uncultured Salinispira sp.
ATAAAATCCAGCCAGGAAGTCACCGGCTCGGCCCAGTGGGGATCATGACTGACAAAGGCGAAATGTAGCCCTCCGAGCTGCTCAGCAAGATACGCGGGGATCTGATCACTGACCACCGAGGCACCGATGAGCTTCTTGTTCAAGAGAAGAATGTCGGACTCTTCCCGGTTTACCACAATCCTGGCGGTAAATACCGAACCTTCGCCGGGCTCGCTGCGCACATCCACATCGCCGCCCATGCGAACCGCAAGCCTGCGCGCGATGGAAAGCCCCAGCCCGGTTCCCCCGTAACCTCGGGTAGCCGTGGCGTCCACCTGAAAAAACGGATCGAATATCTGTCCGATCTGGGTCTCCTCAATGCCGATGCCGCTGTCCTCGATTTCTATCATCAATTCCACCGGCTGGCGGATTTCAGTGAGGGTGGTGGCGTCGGGAGCTTCCCGTTCATAAATCCGGCAGCGGATGAATCCGCTCCTGGTGAATTTCACCGCATTCTGGAAGAGGTTCTCGAGAATCTGAGCGATACGCCCCTTATCGCCGCGATAGATGCTTCGCATGCCGGGCTGCAGATCCAGATAAACCCGGAGATTCTTGCCCTGGGCTCTGAGGATCAGGGGGCGAAGGCTCTGTTCCACCAGGGCGATAAGTTGAAATCGCTCGTATTCAAGGGTCAGATTGCGGGCTTCCAGTTTCGCGTAATCGAGAATGGTGGTTACCAGATTCGAGAGGTTGCGGGTTGAACTCTTCAGCAGGGAGAGAAATTCCTGCTGGTCGGGGTTCTCCGCGAGCTCTGCGGCGAGATCCGCCATGCCGAGGATTGAATTCAAAGGCGTGCGCAACTCATGACTCATATTTGCGATAAATTCACTTCGGGCCCGGGCATGGAGCTCCTCCTGCTGGTTCGCCTCCCTCATCGTGGCTGCAAACTGGACGGCGCTGCGCTCATCCCGGATAAGTATAACGGTCCCGATGCGTTCCTTTCTTAAATCATGAATGGCATTCTGCTGGACTTCAACGGGTATTCGGCTGCCGTCATTCAATCGAAGATCCGCCCGTTCCACCAGGCTCATGCCGATGACCGGTTGCTGAGAGCGCTGGATATTTTCGAGCAGGACCACTTCATCGATCTCACTGCTGTACAGCCGTACCACCGGGATATTCAGCAATCGCTCGGCGGCCGGATTGGCGTATCGGATTTTCCGCTGGATATCGACGATCAATATTCCCTCATCCACCGAAGCGGAACCGGCAGCGAGCCACGGGGAACTGCTGTACATTTTCGAAGCCTGAACAAACAGCTCAACCACTTCGAGGATCTCCCGGCGGACCCGCTGCGGATCGAAGGGGCAGCTCAGAACCCTATACAATTGCTTCAGGCGGGAAGACATCTCCTGATACGCCTGGGGGGTGGAGGGATCGATATATAGCAGCACCGGAACGAGGTGATGATTGCGCAGTTCCCAGACCTCATGCCAGGGATCGAGGATCTGGTTACCGAAGGGATTCACGAGAATACAAGCGTTCCGATCCTGCGGTTCGGGAGAGCGGAAGTATTCGACCAGATCTTCCATGGTTAGGAATACGATATCGTCAAAGCCGGCTTCCTCCAGCGAATGATACAGATCGCGAATGAACTCCTGATCGGATTGCTTGACGAGATAAATCCTGGGTAGAGCCTCTGAGGCGCTCATCATCTTTCGATTGCTCCTGTACTTCAATTATGAGCCATTCGAAGGAATTTGTGATACATGGCGTGATATTTCATCGAGGGTCATCTCACGTTCCGCAAAACCCAGGCGCTTCGCCTCCCCGGGCATTCCGAATACCACCGCTGATTCTTCGTCCTGAATGATACATTCGCCTCCGTTGGCCTTTATTTCTCCCATTCCGATAACTCCGTCATCCCCCATGCCGGTGAGCAGTATCGCCGTGGTTCGAGGGCCGAACCACATGGCAGCGGAACGGAATAATATGTTCACCGAGGGCTGATGTCGGCTGATGGCAGGCTCTTCCAGCAGGTCAATGACCACTCGATCCTCGGAGGAGCAGCGGACCGCTCCCTGAACCCCACCGGGAATAAGGCAAATATCACCGGTATCCAGTACCTGATGGTCCCGGGCGATTTGGACGGTCCGGCCCGATCTACGATGCAGCGATTCGGCAAAACCGGGAATAAATCCCTTCGGCATGTGCTGGACCATGACCAGGGGAGGCTGGTCGGGGGCCAGATCCTTGAGTACCCGATAGATCGCCTCGGTACCGCCCGTGGACGCTCCGAGGACAACAACCCGGGAAGTCTGACTCCGATCCACATGATCCAGGTAGGGCATCAAGCTATCGGGATGAATCTTTTCCTCATGGGGCAGATAAGGTTGCACCCGCGGCACATTATCCCGGGGAGCGGGGATATCCTCGTAAAAACGATTGGAAGCAAGCTCATCAATTTTTTCCAGAAGCGCGGAACGATATGTTTCCAGGTCTTCCCGATGATGATGCTTATCCAGGACAAAGGAACGGTAATGACCTTGCTCGCGGGATTCGCTGTGAAGAATCAGGAGGTGCTCATCGCAGCGGTGCCGTCGATCGACGATCCAGGCACGGGTACGATGATCCAGAAGACGATCTTCTATGAGGAGTACGTTCTGCAGAAATCCCTCGAACTTCCGAACGGCAATTTCGAAGTCCGGCGCCGACAGGACGCTGCCGTACCGGCCACTGTCCCCGCAAATTCCGATAATCCACTGGCGGACCATGGCGGAACTGTGAAGAACCAGGATATTCTTCACGACGATTTCCGCGGCAGGCGAATCCGCAAAGATGCTCCGGATTTCTTCGCGGCCCGTTCAACTA
>CAWZYW010000475.1:0-2844 GCA_963966255.1 uncultured Salinispira sp.
GGTCTGTATATAATCCCAGGCGCTGTTACCCTGAAAATCAGTGAGCAGGGGATCGGCGCCGCGGTCGTAGAGCAGCGAAAGCAGGTCTGGCGAATTACCAAGCATGGCAGCGCTCATGAACACCGATACTCCATCATCATCAACTGCGTTGATATTCGCGCCGGCGTCAATGAGGGTGATCGCCACAAAGACGTTATCGCCTTCGGCCACCGCCAGATGAAGGGCTGTTTCCCCATTTGCGTTTCGCGCCATAACATCGGCACCCGCATGAATCAAAAGCCGGCTTGCCAGAGCGAGGGGATGGTAGGCTGCGGCGTACATAAGCGGGGTAAATCCCTCATCGTTCCGATGATTCACATCAGCCCCGTTATCAAGCATAAGCTGAATCAGTTCGGGCCTTTCTCCCCTTGTGAGAAGATACATAAGGAAACTGTCCCCGCCGAGGTAGCTAAGATTCACATCAGCGCCGAAGTTGATCAGTCTTTGAAGATCATCGGGACCCGCACCGCTATTATATGCATCGAGCAGGGTAATGCTTGTCACATTCTCATATCCCGCCGCTACGGCTCCGTTGGATTCCAGCAATTCAATGATTTCAGGAGAGGAGGATTCCAAGAGGGCGAATTCAAGGCTCGTCAGGCCATCGAAAAGTTTCGCGTTTACGCTGGCGCCCCGATGGATCAGCAAAGCAGCGGCAGCTTCATCCCCGTTCTGTATGGCTGACTTGAACAGCTGATCGATTTCCGGCTGGCTCATCCAGGCCCCCGCTGGATCCCCGCTGTACTCCGGCTGCTGCGGGTCGTTTCCATCCGCTTTGACGACGGTTGTTGGGAGAAGCGGTTTTTGTTCGCCGGGATGAATATCGCTCACATCAATACCGGTACAAGCGGCGGTCATGAGTATCAGGAGCAATAACAGAATTTTAAGTGAATGTTGCATCAGGAAATAAATACCATGATGTCCTGGTTTTTTCAATAATATTAGAGAAATAAAACGAATTAACCCTTGCGTTTCAGCGATCCGTCGCTCAAGCTTCGCAGTACGGGAAGGCTCAGGCTCAATGCGAACAGGGCAGAAAGCAGTTCACCTGCGGGGAATGCGTACCAGATGCCCCGGATACCGAAAAAGCCCGGCAGGATGATGAGCAGCGGCAAGACGAAGAACAGAATGCGTGACACGGCGATAAGCATGCTCCGGCGTCCATTACCCACCGCCTGGAAAATACCCGAGCCGACCAGATTGAAGATGAGCAGCGGCGTCATGAGGAAGGCCGTGCGGAATCCTTCGGAAGCCATGGCGATAAAGGCCGGTTCCCGATTGAACAAGCCCGCCAGGATTTCGGCGGAGGCCACGACGCCGGCTACCATGCTGTAACAGACTCCCAGGGCCAGCAGCACCGCCTGTCTGCTGACCTGGATGACCCGGTGGTTTTGCCCCGCCCCGTAATTATATGCGGCGATTGGCAGGAATGCCTGATTGATGCCGAATGCCGGCAGGACAATGAGGCTGATGACCCGATAGACCACCGAACTCACGGCGATTCCCAGGTCTTCCTCGGTGGTGAAGGCCTGCAGGTTGACGGTGATTCCAAGGAAGACCACCGAAAATGTCCGGAGGGCAGCCGAAGATCCGATGCGAAGGATTTCCTTGATGTATTTGCGACCGCTGCGCAGGCTGAGTTTCAAATGGCTGGAAGGGTGAAGAAAGTAGATGATAAGCGCTATGGTACCCGCTCCCTGGGCCGCAAAGGTCGCCCAGGCCGCACCGGCTATACCCCAGCCGAAAACCGCGATAAAGAGCCAATCCAGAAGGATATTCATCAGGGAACTGAAAGCCAGGGTTAAAAACCCGACCAGGCCGTTCCCCTCGGCATACACCAGGTTGTTCAAAGCCTGGTTGGCGATAACAAAGGGGGAACCCAGGGCGACGATGCTGAAATACAGGCGTGCGTACTCGAAGGCGTCACCCCTGGCGCCCAGAAGCCGGACCCAGGAGGCGCTGAAGGGTACGAAGATCGCCAGCAAAAATGCCCCGAAAGCCAGCAGCAGAACCGCAGAGCTCCCCAGGCCTCTGGCTGCGGTTTTTTCATCACCCTGGCCCAGGCTCCGGGATATCAAGGCGGAACCGCCGACCCCTACCAGGACGCCGACTGCTATCAGGAATATAAACAGGGGAAAGTTCAGGCCCACCGCCGCCAGCCCCAGGGTACCTACGTAGCGGCCGACAAAGAGGGAATCGACGATATTATAGGTGGCGTTGATCAACAGGCTGGCAATGGAGGGAAGCGCGAGCCTGATGAGGATTTTCATGGTGGGTTCGGTGCCGAGACTGGTCACCCGTTTACTGCTCACAGATATGCTCCCGCTGGTTAATCGAAAAAATCATCAGGATCATCGAAGAAACCCGGTGAGTTTGCATCCCATTCGCTGCTGTCCCACTCGTCCCAATCGTCATCCACATCGAAGGGGAACCCGCCGGCGAAAAACGTCTCAGCTTCCCGACTCCAGCGCGCAAAGGATTCCGCCACAGGAGGCGCTGGCTCTGAACGCTCTGCCTCGTCCGGCATCGATTCCCGATCCGAAGCCACATCCCGGGACTGCAGATCGCCGGGAACCATGGGGCCGGGGATTTCCAGCCAGTCCAGGGCCAGGCACAGCAACGAATCCGGCGGATTAGTATGCCCGCCGGAATACTCTTCGATCCGGGCCGCAACTCCGGCGCGGCTCATCGATCGGTAGGCCGCCTGAATGCCTCGGCTCCGGTCCGGATGCTCCCGGTCACCGATACCAAAGAAGGTTCTCCCCTCCCGCCCGGCCAGCTCGCCGAGCCGGGCCGGATCTGAAG
>CAWZYW010000476.1:0-2843 GCA_963966255.1 uncultured Salinispira sp.
ATACCGCCATGACCGGGGAGATAACCCTTACCGGACGGGTCCTGCCGGTCGGCGGCATCAAGGAAAAGGTCCTTGCGGCTCACCGGAACGGATTCAAAACCATCATCCTCCCCTCCAAGAATCGCAAAGATTATGAGGAACTGCCGCAGGAAGTGAAAAAGGCCATACGATTCGAATTCGCCGAAGAAATCTCCGATGTCCGGGAAAAAGGCTTTACCGAAAAAAGCCCCGTCTGAAATTCTTGAATTTTCCGCTTTTCTTGCAGATTTTTATAATGCTGACCTATAATTAGATACAGCGAACAAGGAGGTCGACGTGAATAGAAAAGCGCTGGGATTACTCTTCGCCGCGATTGCCATCATCCTGGTATTCGGCGCTATCCCCCTCACCGCTCAGGAAGCGGAAGATGACGGATCAGTTTATTATGTGAAATCTCTGGTTATCGAACAGGTTGCCCTGGGTGATTACGGCTACCGGGTTACCTATCGCAACGGACGGGGAAATCTTCATTACGCCTACATCCCACACGATTGGTTCACCGTAGCCGGCGGAAAAGGCGAACAGATCAACACCTGGAATCAGGCCGCGCCTTTTATGCAGGTGTATTACCGCGACGGGGCTTTCTCCCACGTGAGACTGTTCCTCATTCCGACGTACGATCATATTACCTGGACCGTGCTCAGCAGTGAGGACGATACCGAGGCTAATTTCTCGGCGGATGTGCTCGATATCAACTACAACTAACCGGTACTCAGCAACCTGCCAGCGGGGGAGCCGCCCCGCTTAATCCGACCGAAAGCGACCCGCCCCGACAATACCATGTTGGGGCTTTTTTCAGGAGATGCATGAAACAGCACGCCGTTCCCGAAGAGCTTAAAGCCTTTTTCAGTGACAAATCGCATTTTCTCCTCATTTCGCACATAGATCCCGACGGCGATTGCATCGGCTCGAGCCTCGCCTTGGGGGAATTTCTCAAGCGCCTCGGCAAAACCGTCGGCTATTTCAATCCGGGTCCCTTCGGCCGCCGTGAAATTCTTGAATTCGAAGACTACTTCGCCGCCCGCATCCCCGATGATCCTCCCCTGGATGTGGAAAGCGCTGGCGCGGTGATTCTGGACTGCTCCACCAGCGACCGGATCGGTGCTCTCTATTCCGATATCAGGGGGCTCGACGTGGCAGTGATCGATCACCACAGCACCGGCAAGCCCTTCGGCGATATCCGCTTTATAAATTCCAGCGCACCCTCTACCAGCCTCCTGGTTCAGCAGCTCATTGAAGAAATGGGCCATGAAGTCACCCAGATCGAATCCGAGTATATCTTCTTCGCCTTTACCACCGATACCGGCTTCTTCCGCCATCTCGGTGCCAACACCCAGCTCAGCTTCCAGATGGTGGCGAAACTGGTGGAGGCCGGCGTCTCCCCGAAAAACGTGTACGAGCGGATATCCAACGGGGTCAGCCTCGAAAGCCGCCGTCATCTCGGGCTCCTGCTTCAGCGGGTACAGTCGTTTGCCGAAGGACAGCTTCTGTACACCTGGGAAAACCACGCGGACATACTCGAGTACGGTCGCGCGAATCGCGATTCAGACACCCTCTATGAACAACTGCTCAAGGTGGAAAACGCCGAAGTAATCCTCGTACTGCGGGAGGAGTCACCGGGACTTTCCACCGGCAGCATCCGCACCCGTAGCCGTATCGACGGGGGAAAACTTGCCGCCGAATTCGGCGGCGGCGGACATGCCAGGGCTGCCGGATTCACCATCGAAGAGGGCATTGATAAATTGTTACCGAAAATCCGTAAACGCATTGAAGACTTGCTGACCGAATAATCCATAGATACCTGCGTTTGAAAACGGCTAACAGATGTTGACCAGCTAAAAAAATTTCCAATAAATTCCGCGGGACTTTACTGTCCCGGTATGTACACCGCTGCATTTTCTAAATGAAAATATATATCCGCTGATCAGGTATGAATCACCCGGGCAATGAGTCCGGTGAAATATATGCAGGGGAAACCCGCGCAGGAGGAAGGCATGAATTTGACCCAGAAAGTGATCTGCTATCAGGCGGGGCAGTGGTCGATGAGCAATATACTTATCGACATGCGCTATTTCTGTCGAAGGCTGATGCGAATCAGGCAGAACTGGTCAGCCAGCGAAGCAGATGAATTCTTCGACTCGATCCAGACGAAACTGGTGAGGGCGGTCCGCCGGTTTTCCTATCGGGGCGCCAGATTCGAAAGCTACTTGAAAACGATCATGTATTACCAGCTGCGGACGTTCGCCCTTCGCAAGCGGACCGATGAATTGACCAGAAAACACCTTGCGGAGACCATGCAGGAGGATTACCAGCGCATATCCACCGGCATCGGAGCCATCCTCGCGGTGTCCGGTGATAATTGGCCTGAAAACAGGAAGGCATATCGCCATGAAGAGGAGGACAGGGACGTTTCTGCCCCCTTTATCGGCGGCGATCGCCTGAGAGAATCCATCCAAAACCTCGATGCGAAAAAAAAGAGCATTCTCCTGGCATCGCTGAAAAACAGCGAGGTCTGGGATGATGATCTGATACAGAATATCAGCGCAAGCACGGGTTTGCCGGAGATAAATCTCCTGGGACTCCGGCAGGAGCTTATGGAAATAACCGAAACAAAGCGTAATCGTCGGAATTTAATGATCGAGCGGCGAAATGCCAAACACATGAAGGTCAAGCGCCACCGGGAGGACCCCGAAACATGGCAGCACTTTATGAAGGGGTATTCTCATACCGCCGATGCAGTACAGCGGGTACAGACCAGGGCTACTCATCTGGACATATCCCGGATCTGCGGCATCCCCAAAGGC
>CAWZYW010000477.1:0-2842 GCA_963966255.1 uncultured Salinispira sp.
GGGACGTATTCCTATCCCAATGATGTCAGTTTCGACGGACAGATGGATCTCGAGGGCGTACGGGTATTCCGGGCGGGGACGAATCTGCGCATCGAACTCAAGATGGCTTCCCCCATCAGCACCGTATGGCAGCCTCAGAACGGCTTCGATCACGTGGTGTTCTACGTCTACATCGACGATCCTGCGAAATCCGGCGCCACGGCGCTTCCCTTCCAGAACAGCAGCGCTCCGGTGGGCTACGACTGGGATACCATGCTGATGGCCGGGGGCTGGAACGCTTCGGTGTTCGCCGCCGACGGAGCATCGGCTGACAGCTATGGCGAGCCGGTGTCCAGCTCCCTGGCGATCTCCATCGATGAGGCGCAGCGGACCATCACCCTCGGTGTCGAATCATCAGCCCTTGGTTTTCCGGAAGATCTCAGCGGTTTCGGACTTTACATCACCACCTGGGATTACGACGGACTTGAGAGTGCCAACCGCATGCTCCAGGCCGAAGCCGACGATTACATCCTCGGCGGAGGAGATTACCTGAGCGATCCCCTGATCATGGATGACACGGAAATTATCCGCCTTCCCTGAAAGAATCCGGGAATGACAACAATAACGGCGCGGGGGAGATCCCGCGCCGTTTTTTTATGGATTCGTTCTAGATGCCCTGGAAACTGAGCCAGCTGGCGATCATCGCCGGAAGATTAACCAGCCCGAGCGCCGCCAGAGCACCGGGCACCATGAACAGCAGGGTAAAAATCGTCCGACTGATAATCGCTGCAGGTCCCTGCCTTCCCGGCGTCGAAGCAGAAAGCTGATCCGCGGCGGCGGTTTCTGCGTTATCGCTTTCCCCGCCGCTTCCCGCGCCGGGGCGGCGGTGAATCCGGCGACCCAATAATGGCGCGCCGATGGCGGCCCCGATTCCTAAAAACAACAGGCTGAAAACGACCCGGCCGGTTACCGGATTAGCGGCGTCCCATGCCCGGAGCCGGAAGCTCGCCTGGATGAGCCAGTTGGTGATCCGGGCGTACTGACCGAAGATCATTAGTACGCCGATGATTATGAGTATAACCCCGCTGACTCGCTGAATGGTCATCATGTGGGGTTTTATCCGTTTCATCGCCGCCTCGGCCCGGCTGAGGAAGAGGCTGGTCAAGAGGAAGGGCAGGGCGAGCCCCAGGGAGTAGAATCCCAGCAGCGCGGCGCCCCCGGCCACCGAGCTCCCGCTGGCCGCCAGGGCCAGGATGCTGGCGAGAATGGGGCCGATACACGGAGACCACCCGGCGGCGAAAGCCATGCCCAGCAGGGATGAACCTAACACTCCCGCCGGCCGGCTGGTCAGGTGAAAGCGCTTCTCGTAATTCAGGAACGATATAAAGTTAAAGAGCAGATTGGCTCCGAACAGCAGCACGATCGAGCCCGCCGCGATATTGATAATCCGGTTTGCGCCGGAAAAGGCGGCGGCGGTACCGCTCAGGAGGATGCCCATCAGCACAAAGACCAGACTGAAGCCGAGGACAAAGAACAGGGTCTTGCCCAGCAGGGCCATTCGCCGCTGACCGCCGTCGCGCAGTTCGCTCAAGCCTTGTCCACCGATGAAGGAAATGTAGCTTGGGACCAGGGGAAGCACGCAGGGACTGACGAAACTCACCAGCCCCGCCCCGAAGGCGATGAAAATATTGAGGTTTGCCGCAGGCATCATGATATTACTCCGCCCTTACATCAGTTGGCGAAACAGATCGCGATAGATCGAGCCGTCATAAATGTGGGTGCCCACTTTCCCGGCAATCACCAGACCGTCGGGCCCGATGATGTAGGTGGTGGGTATGCCCCTGACTCCGTACTGGAAACTTACCTGTCCGTTCTCGTCCATCAGTACCGGAAATGTGAACCCTTCGGTCTCCAGGAATTCTCTGACAACCCCCGGATCTTCCAACTGATTGATCGCCAGGATCACGAAATCCTCATCTTCCAGGTCGGCGTACAGGCCCTGCATCGAGGGCATTTCGGCACGGCAGGGTCCGCACCAGGTGGCCCAGAAATTCAGAAAAACCACTTTGCCCCGGTAATCCGAAAGCATGCGGCTTTCGCCGTCCAGGAGGCTCAGGGTGAAATCCGGAGCCTCGATTTCTTCGTCAAACACGGTCATGCCGATGGAGGCCAGGGTATCCAGCGCTTCTTTCCGGGTTGAAATCAGTCCGCCCGGACTTGATGCATCGTCCACGGTTTCCTGGTTTTCCGGAGTCTCTGCCGGCGTTTCAGAGGCGTCCTCTCCGGCTCCGTTGGCGAACAGGAATCCTGCCAGAAGAAGCAGAAAGAGCAGTAGGCTGGTTTTTTTCATATTGAACTCCGTATATATGTAATTAAAGATGTAGAAAATATATCATTTCGCACCTGGTTTTCCCAGTTAAATATACGAATTCCCTATGAGAATCGTCAGATTATATGCCAGATGGATAAGCACCACCGGCCACATCAATCGGAAATAGAGATACATGCCGCCCAGGAGCAGGGCGGAACAGAAGGCGAACAGCAGACCCGGGGCGCCCAGATACCCATGGCCTGCGGCGAACAGCAGGGCGGCGCCGATCAATGCCGCGGTACGGGAAGCTCCTGCCCTCTGTAGGGCGGGGATCAGAAAAGCGCGGAACATCAGTTCCTCTGCGACCACCGCCGCAACCACCAGGATAAACATGGCGACGGTCTCGGTGCCGGCCTCGGCGGGCTGCAGGGACGGGGCCCCGGCGCCGGGAATAAGGCCGGACAGGAAATTCAGCATGAACAGTGCGCCGAGCCCGGCAGCGGTAGCCGTGGCGATTGAGACGGCGCTTCGGCGCCCCGGTTCCGGTTCCTC
>CAWZYW010000478.1:0-2829 GCA_963966255.1 uncultured Salinispira sp.
TCGCTCCACTGGTCGAAGCCGGTGAGCGGAAGCCCGTCTGGACCCAGTACTCTTCCCCTAAAGCGGTAGTTTCCGGCGAAAGGAAGTCGAGAACCCAGGATTTCTCCAGGGATGTGGGGTGAGGATAAGCTGCCGCTCAGGGTGGAATCACCGCCGGTATTTCCGTCATCCAATGGACCGCTGATCTGGTATTCGTACCTGCTTGCGCCGATCACCGGATTCCACCCTGGCCGATCGAGGTTCGAAAGCCTGCGCTCCGGTGCCCGGGGGGAAAGATCGGTTCCCGATTCGTACTCGAACAGCCGCAGAATTTCCGAAGCGAGCAAGGGGGGAGATTCACTATCGCCTGTCAGAACCAGGTACAGCACAGCCTCTTCCAATCCGGCACCGGAAACCAGGGCTTCGACTGAGGGATCCGGCTCAAGGGGCTGATCGAGGCGGGCTGTGTATATCGGAAGACCGAATGCGTCGGTGCCCCGGGACCGCAGGGCATAGCTTTGCAGACTTCCGCCTCGAATTTCTATCAGGACGCCGGGGTCGGCGTTTATCCGCGGACCCGGCCGGATGAGAATCTCGCCGGGGGCGTCGATACGGGGATGCGCGGTTTCGGGATTCAGGAATCGAGGCGATGATCCTGGGACCGCAACAAACGCGAGGATCTCCCGGGCTCCCGGGACCGAACCCGGCGCATCGGCGCTGTCACCGGTCCCCGATACCATATCACCCGTCGAATCGGAGGAGTCCGTGGATTGCGGGGTATCGGACTCCGGTTCTGCGGGCTGGACTTCTTCGGCAACTGAGGAATTATCCGCAGTCCCCTCCAATCCGGAGGGTCCTCCGGCGCAGCCGGATAGTAGCCATAGAATCAGCAGGCTCAACGGTATGGGGATCCATCGAGATATGCGCATTAGGCCCCCCGCTTGCGCAGCACCCGGTAATAGTACATCCGCAAGATCTCGGCCCAGCGATAGAGCTGGTACAGGAACGGTTTCAGCGGCCGGTCCCAGGCTCCGGGAGTGTGTACGATACTCCCGCCGAAACCGGTCTTGAACTGATACAGCCCGAACATCGGGTGTCCCTTTTCGGCGAACGGAGGGATGCCGAAAAGATCATAACTGATGCAGCCGGCTTCCCGCAGGTCCCGGATGGCAGCCCACTGCAAAGCATACGCAGGCATGAGATTGCGTTTCACATTCGAACTGGCTCCGTACAGGTACCAGCCCTTGCGCCCGTGTCGCATGACAATTATGCCCGCCAGCAGATCTTCTTCATGACGAGCCAGGTAAAGGGAGCACTGATCAGCCCTGGTAAGCTCAAAGAGGTGCGCGTAGTATTGACGGGAATGCAAGGCGATTCGGTTGCGCTCTTCGGTGATGCGGTACAAATCGTACCACTGGTGAAGCTCCGGGGGGACGGTGTAATCGGTGCGCTTCACCCGGGATATTTCCACGCCCTTCTTTTCTGCCAGGCGGACATTGTAGCGGGTTTTGCTCTTCATGGCCGCCAGGATATCGGCTTCACTGCGAAGAGCGGAATCGATGGAGATGATGACGCTGTCCGGAGGCTGGATATCCGCTGAGGATTTGCGGAGTCCCGGGGAATGCCACTTCCGCGCGCTGAGAGCGCTCTCTTGCCAGCTGATTCCGTCTTTTGCGCCTGGGTCGTGCTGCTCACCGGCGAAGACCGGCGAGGATTCGACGTTTCTGCCCGCCAGATTCCCTGAAAAAGCCGAGGTCAGCGGCCAGTTGAGGTCGAAGCGGAGGAACACCGCCGATGGAAGCCTGGGTTTAAGCAAAAGGGAAAGATGGGAAAGGATCTCCGCCGTGCTCAGGTCGCTGCCCTGCTGCAGCAATTCGGCCTGCAGCGAGCGGACATCGGCCAACGAAGGACCGTGAGGTACGTAGGCGATGGTCAGTCCCGCGAAGAGTTTCCGGCTCAGCACCAGGAGATAATAGCCGGCGCCGTCATCGTCGGGGCTCGGCGCTTCCGCGAAGGAAAAGCGGAATGCCCTGGCTTTCCAGCCGAAGGCTCTCTTGTGCCGGGCCCATGCGGCGCTTTGGAGAAACTCGCCGTCGGCGGCGAGCCGATCGACGTCAATTTCAGCACAGTGAAGCCCGATCAACCGACCTCTCCGTCCTTGACCTCTGCAGTGATCAGCTCGCGTCCAGCAGCGGATAGCGCCGTTTCACCGACTTTGACGGTTCCCGCCTCTGCACGGATGGGAATATCGAAAAAGGTATCGATATCAATTCGGTCCCTTGCTCCAGCGGCTTCGCTTCCGGCGATGGAAACCTGATCGCCGGGAGAGGCATCATCGGCGAAGATAACCTCAAGCCGCTGGGTTCCATCGGATTTGCTGCTGGCAGCCAGGAGCATGCCGTTACTCTTGACTCCCCGCAGCTTGGCGGGCTTCAGGTTGGCTACCAGTATGATATTCCGGTTAAGCAGTTCTTCCTCGCGATAGTAAGGCACCAGACCGGAAACGATCTGTCGGAGTTCGCCGCTGCCGTCATCGAGGGTTTCCACATAGAGTTTCTCCGCATCGGGATGCCGCTCAATTGCCGTTATCCTGGCAACCCTCAGTTCCACCCGTTTGGTAAAACGTTCCTCCAGGCTCAGGCCTTCGTCCTGCCGGGCGATCTTCTCAGCCTTGCTGAGCTTGGGCGCCGGGTCAGCGGTCTGTTTGGCATCGGCGCTATCCCGATTCGCCCGTTCGGCCTGGCTGCCGGAAAAACGCTGGCGCAGGTTCTCGATAAGCGTGTCATCGAGCTGCTTGAACAGTATCTCGGGATCGCCGAGCGATAACCGGACTGAGGTATCCCCCAGGGC
>CAWZYW010000479.1:0-2822 GCA_963966255.1 uncultured Salinispira sp.
GATCAGTGATGATCCCCATCTCGAACCTCTGGTGCTGGAGGCGGGCCGACTCCCTGACGGTGGGGCTGACCGGGATGGTCGCTTCTATCATTTCTGGGGCTTAAGCGGAGTGGGCGGCGGCAGTTACCGCTACGGCGGGGCCTGGGAACGGATCGACAACATCCTCATACCCGCTGCCTCGGCGATTCACTTCAGCGCCGCGGGGGGCAGGGTGGTTGATGATCCGTTCCTGCTTACCAGGCGGGGCGAACCTGCGGCATACCGCCGGGCCGGGGGATTCGGATACTCCGACCATCTGCCGGTCCTGCTGGAATTGACGTTCTGAAGCCGCTATACTGATGGTAACTGCCGGACCCGCGGACCGGCGATCCCCTATCGAACTGCCGGGTGTAGAGACCGGCTGAAGACTACTAACAGGGGTACCAAATGTCAGTTACCCAGACTCCCTATCCGGGAGCCCCCGCCTACGCGCCTGAAATGGCGCTGATCGCCGTAAGCGATATCATTAATTTCACCCGTCTGGCCAAAACCTGCGAACCCCGTATCCTGGGAGACCTGATGGGTTTTATGGCCGAGCACCATGTCTCCCATCTGGAAAAGTCCAGCGGTGAAATCATCAAATTCATGGGTGATGCCTGTCTGATGGTGTTTCCCGCCGAGGATGCCGATACCGGTATAAACCTTCTGGCGGACATGCGCGACGACTTCTGTACAAAGGTACGGAACGCCTTCGGCGTGGCTTATCTCGGGCAGAATGTCTTTATTCATAAAGGCGAGATATACCGTATAACCATGCCCCATGACGGCCGCCCAGATATTTTCGGCCTGGATGTGAATACCGCCTTCCTCCTCGGTCAAGGCGTACGGTCTCCTGCGGGAGGTGAGGTCATCCTTAGTCCCCAGGCTTTCAGGTCACTGTCTCCTGCGAGCCGCAAGCGCTTTCACAAGTACACACCACCGGTGTGTTACCGGGGGGAGTAGAAGTTCCCCGAGACGGCGAATTATCGCCGCCGTCGTTATCCCCAGACTCCCAGGTCCGCCAGTTGCCGGGTCGCGCTTCCTGCCCAGTCCCGGTTGGCCGCCGGACTTGCGGGGCTCGGGTGGAGTATGCTTCCCACCGGCAGGTCGAACCCGTTTTGTGAGGCTACGTCTTTTAGGCGCTTCTCGGCGAACTTGCCCACTCCGATGAGCAACCGGGGGCGGATGACTTCAATCTGTCGGGCCAGGGCACGGTCGCAGGCTTCGGTCAGGGGAGCCTGTTCGGCGGCGGGCAGCTTGTCGGGGGTGCGGTTTCGCCCGCTGTCCTCCATAAACACCAGGGGACAGTAATTGATGACCATGTGCCGAGCGAAGAAATCCGCCGGGTCGGGGTAGCGCTGCTCCATCAGGCCCCACAGCCTGTCCCCGCTGACCTCCACCCGCGGACAGGAAAAGCCCTGAATCGGCCGTTTGGGGTGCTCGCGCCCGGGTTTGCCGATTGCTCCTTCGCCCAGATCGCCGAGCCCCATCCAGTCCCGTACCCGGGGCACCGATCCGAAGGGAATGCCGGTCTGGGCCATGCCCCAGGGGCCCGGATTCATTCCCATGAGCATTGCACGGATACCTACCGTCGCGAAGCGCTCCAGGTATTCCCTGAACACCGGAAAGGCGTACTCCAGCGGGTTGTACACCGTATGCACCGGCGGGGCGAACTTCAGCCCGGCCAGATCGGCGTTCAGATCCCGGTGTATTTCGATGAGTTGCATAGCCGGATTTGACATGCTTCGTATCCTAGTCGGCCCGGGCCCTTCTGTCCAGAGACGTGGCCCATTGCCCTGCATCAGCCCTCCCGGTGGCTACCAAAGTTCCCCCTGGCCGTCGGGAGGGTGGATTGCGTTGCAGAGGGCCTCCAGGTCGAAGTCCGCCGCGGCGTTGACTGATTTCAGCACCGGAAGCAGTTGCTTCTCTATATACCAATTCATGTCCGGCACTGCCCGTTCCAGGGCCTGGTCATCCATTACCGGCAAGGGGCCGTCGGGGCTCATGACATAGCGGATCGACCTGAGGGGCCGTTTCCCTTTTCTGGATTTTTCTGCGTGCAATGCCGCCCGCACATGGGGCGGAAGATTGCCCCGGTACTCGTGGGCGGCCTTGCTGAGCCGTTTGGAGATTGTCAGCTGTGATTTGTTGCCGCCGCGCTTCGCTTCTTCGATGATCTCCTGCAGAATCCTGCGGACCTCGGATTCTCCTCCGCCGGTGAGCAGGGCCACGAGGACCCGGCGCTGGGCATTGCGGGCGAATGGGGTCCAGTCGCTCCGCACCGTTTCCATTCCCTTGATTACCACCTGTTGCTCTCCGGAAGCAAGCCGGTCGAGATTCCATGATATGCCGGCGTAGCTCTTCGCCCGGCCCTGGGGCGATTCCAGGCCGGCTTCTCTCAGGCTCCGGGACACCGCGTCAGACCCGACGGATTTCAACGGAGGAATGTAGAGGGGGGCGAACAGGGTTTCGAATTCTATTTCCAGGAAACTCTCCGTGGAATACTCGTCACGGACCCAGGTTCCGAGATCCCGGTTTATCTCGCTGGTGAGCTGCTCACCGAGTCCGAACAGTTCCTGCGGATCAAAATCCGGTCGGTCGGTCAGATCCGGCGGCGGTACCAGGAAGAGGCTGTCGGTATCCCCGTATATTGCCCGGAAACCTTTCTCCTCGGCATAGCGTTGGCTCCAGTGAAGAATTTCCCGGGCAAAGCTGGTAATGGCAGTAGCGATATCGCTGCCGGCGAATCGGCAGCCCGGGCTGCCCAGTACGCCGTAGAAGGAATTAGCCAGGATTTTGTAGGC
>CAWZYW010000480.1:0-2821 GCA_963966255.1 uncultured Salinispira sp.
ATCTACACAGAGTAGATCGTCGGCAGCGTCAGATGTGTATAAGAGACAGGGACATAGGTGATGACGAAGGCCACCAGATACATGACGCCGTACCATCGGATCGGCAGTCCGGGGATCACTTCCGGCCTGAGCCATGAGGGATACTGGAAATAGAGAAGCATTATGAGTCCTTTTTTTCCCGCTCTTCGATTTTAATACGACCCGCTTCGGTGTCGAAGCTGATCGATACGTTCTTTTGTTCCTTGTTGACCTCAAATTCCCGGCCGTGGCTTTCCAGGATCACCCCCGGATGAAGGCTTCCGCTGACGATCAGTTGCGATTCGAAGTGTTGTTCGAATCGCTCTTTCAGGTTAAAGAGGTGGACTCCCCGCTTCTGCATCAGCTTGATCAGCTTGGTCTTTTTGTTGGCCAGGGCAGCGAGGCGCTGCTTCTCCTGGGTTTTCGCGGCCTTCTGTATTTCCGCGTCGATCTCGGCTATTTGGAGCTGGATCTTTTTGATTTCCTTTTCCTGGACATTCACCTGGTCTTCCACCAGATAGTCCTGTCCGAAATGCACCCTGGTATGGATACCGCGCTCGGAACCCAGATTGCTTACCTCGAGCCCGTGCTTCACCTTCACCGTGCCGCCGACGATGGTGCTGCTGTCTCCCATCATCAATTTACCGTTGCACTTTACATTTGATCTGAAGCAGGACTTCGCGATTTTAATATCCTGGACGGCCAGGACCGTGGCCTGCTCGATAAAACTGGCGAGAATATTCTGCTTGGCCCTGAGCAGAGACTTCCCACCGCCCTTAACCCCGCCCTGGATAAGAATATCACCGCCGGCGGACAGCAGTGCCCGATCCACCCCGCCCATGATCTTGATATCGGCGTTGGACATGATGTACAGACCGCTTTCCACGTTGCCGGCGACCTGTACGGTTCCGGGAAATTTAATGTTACCCGTATTAAGATCGACATTGCCCTGGACGGTATGCACGGCCAGGACATCCATAGCGTTTTTTTCGTACTTCAGCTCACCGTCTATGGTGGAATACAGGATGACGGTGTGATCCTCCTGTTCCTCCTGACGGATCCGCTCGGACACTTGAATATTCAGCGCCTGCTCCCCGGGTGGCAGGATTTCCTTGCCGCTCACGTCGAAGCCCGGCGTGGGTTTTTTCGGCGGCGGGGTGATCCGGGCGATGGCTTGATCTTTAGTTACCCGGGTCATATTGTCTTTGTTGCGGTAATCGGCGCTTCCGTCATCTCGGATGGTCACTGCGGCATTGCTCGCCAGCTGCAGGAGGAATTCAAGCTGTTCCCGACCGCCCAGGTCAGGTTCGGTGCCCTGGGCGAATGGGATCCGTTCCACCTTCTCGCCGCTGAGGACCGCTTCAATGGCCTTGTCCAGGACCTCGTTGTTGATTCCCTTGGTCACCCCTGCGGATTCTATGCCGTCTCGGATTTTTTTCTCGCTGAGTTTTGCCCCGCTTCCTTCGCCCGGATCGATGCTGAGCCAGGCCTGCATCCGGTCGTCGGATATTTCCACATTTATCCGGCTGTCCCGGCGGGGCCGGACACGGAGATGCACCACATCATCCACAACCGCTTTTTCCAGCAGTCCCGCCCGGGTGGTAATGATGATGTTGTCCTTCTGTTCGACCTGATCCGCCAGGACGAACTCGAGGCTTTTTCCCATCAGGCCTTCTACGGGATTACCGTACACGTCTCTTCCGGGTTCGCCTTTCTGAGCTTGTCCCATGGTAACGATTCGCTGTTCGGCTTCCACGTAAGCCAGCTCATCGATCTGGTCCAGGGGAAACGACGATCCGTCCTCATTTTTCTCGATGAGATCCCGTTGCTCTTCGATTTCCTTTTTCAGATCCAGATACTCTTTTTCATCCAGGAACCGGGCTGACCAGTACACCGCCTGCTCTGGACCCTCTTTGGGGGGCACTCCTTCTGCCAGGACATAATCCCGGAGTTCGAGATCGGCAGACTTGTAATACTCGTTTATATCGGCTTTGAGCTGTTCCCGATCCGATAGGACCAGACCGCTGTCCTTGATTGCCTTGCCCAGGTCCTTCAATATGAGCGGTTGGCCGTCGCCGCGTCCCTTTCGCACATTGAGGGTCGCCTTCAGCTTATCCTCCGTGACGAGGATTTCGAAGTGGGCGTCCTGGCTGTCGCTGATGGGTTTGTTGTTGATGGGAAGCCGCGTGTCGACGGATTCCCGTATCAGCGCCATGATTTCCCCTTCGGGCATTATGGTGTCCATGGGGTAATCGAGGCCGGTTATTTGTTCTACGATCTGATCATAAGCGGGAATCTCGAGCAGCGGGTCCCCGGGAACGAAGCGGAGCATGCATGTGGCCTTGTCATCGGAAAGTTCGATGCTCCAGTCGTGATTGGTGAAGGGCACTACGTCGCACCAGTTGGTCCCCTTGCGTACGATGCCGGTAGCTTCGGCGCGGATTTCATGGCCGTTTTTGACGGTGTTTTCCCCATGGTAGAAATAGGGGTCCGGAATCACGATGGGTTGAATGGTTTCTCCGTATATGTCCTTTCCGGATGATCCTGGCTGGGATGGCAGGATACTGGCTATCAGGCTGCCTGCCTGAACGTATCCGTAGGCTTCAACGGTGGGGTCAACATATACTTTCTCGCGGCGGGTCTGGTCCTCGGTATACTCTACGGTCTCTTCTTTTGTCTTTCCGAACGGCAGCTTCGGTTTCTTTTCTACGGTCTTGGTTTTCTTGATTTTATCCACGATTACCTTGTGGATATTGGGCGGTGGGCTCTCTTCCAGTTTGTCCGGAACCGCCATCATCAGGTC
>CAWZYW010000481.1:0-2820 GCA_963966255.1 uncultured Salinispira sp.
GCTCTCAGCCTCGGTCTCGTGGGCTCGGAGATGTGTATAAGAGACAGGGCCCGGCGACGCTGGCCAGCTCAATGCCCCCTCGGCGCAATGGCGCCTGACCGAAGTGTGCGGAGGATCGGGAATCGGCGGGGTATTTCTGAAGCCCGAGACTCGCCCTCACCCATTCGATGATATAGCGGATATCATCGTCGTAGTCGGCATACAGAGCTTCATACGCCTCGGGCCGGGAATACAGCTCGTCCATTTCAGCGGGGGCCTACAACCAGGCCGATTCGTCGGCCAGGAGCTCGTCGGCATCGGCCATGCGGAAGGCACCCCAGGCAGGTTCCTCGTAGGGATGAGCTTCGACAAGTGCCCGGGCGACTGCCGCCGCGTTCTCGTCGGAGGCGATAAACTCGATCCGGTACTCCTCCAGGCGTTCCAGTCTACCGGTTTCTCCGATGTGGGGATTCGCTCCCTCCAGGGGCAGAAATTGCCCGCTGCCCCGGGTCTCCCAGCAGGCCTTTGCGTAGTGCTCAAATTGGCCGGCACCGGCAGCGAAGCAGGCTTCCTTGACCGCTTCCTTGTTTTCTTCAGGGACATATACATGAAAAAAAACCATCACTTCTCCTAAGGTTGTTCGGGCAGCTATATACGCTCGAAAATATATGCAAAGGCGCTGCTGGTAAATTTCTCACCGATCATGCGTTTCAACACTTTTTCTTCATCAATATCGCTTGCGTCGGACTTGGAGATATACGCTTCGATACTATCGAACTTCATCTGGAATTTCTGACCGCTGCGAAGAATCACGCCGACACAGCGATACGCAGGATCACAGAGGGCCAGGCTGGCATCGCCATGGCTGTTATTGGCCACCAGGATACCTCCGGGACGGAGATAGGTCCGGCAGTTCCGGGAAATGAAGCCGGCGTAAAATGAAAACATCATGTCGAACTCTTTCCGCTCAAAAGCCGGGACCTCCCGATAATCCTCTTGTCTCCATTCGAACTCGCAGCCGGCGGAATATTGCTTATTCGCCGCGATGTAGTCCCGAACAGCTTCATCGGAAAAGAAGCGGTCGATGCGCCGGTCAGAATCGAGGTAGGCCATGTGCGGAATGTAAAACGAAGGCGTTATATGAACAAAGCTGCCGGGATATACCGCGGATTCGGGAGAAAATTCTTTCACCAAACCCGCGAATAATTCCCGGCGCTCATCCTGCTTGTCGATAAAATATTTCTGATACAGTGCAGGAGGATTCATTCCGGCTCCTTCGGGCAGGCAGCCCCGTCTGATACACTATACAACATGAAGTGCCGGAGGGAAAAAACTTGATTACATTATCAACGATGAACATAGCCCGAATCCGAACAACGGTAATCCTTTTTTCTCTGATCGTTGCCCTCAGCCAGGCACTTATTGCCAGGGGCGGATCCGAAAACCCTGATCTGCCCCGGGAAATCTACTTTCCCGATTCACTGCTGCGCTTTCCGGAATTTCAGAGCTACATCGATACCTACGCGCCGGAGGAAGACTGCCTCTGCTTCACCACCAGCGGTTACCTCAACGCAGTGGGCTATGAAGTTTTCGTCCATCGCTTTACCGGAAGCGATGTGCCCCGCAAGGGAACCATATGGCTGGTACACGGGTATCTGCATCACTCGGGGTACTACCTCGATTTTGCCTCCCGGCTGGCTGCCGAAGGCTGGGACCTGATCCTCATGGATCTTCCGGGACACGGACTCTCCGGCGGTGATCCGGCGGACATCGGAGACTTTGCGGAATATGGCGATCTGATCCAGGATCTGACGGAATTCCCGATGTTTTCTGAAAGTCCCAGACCATGGGTCGCCATGGGTCACAGCACCGGAGCCAGCGCCCTCATTGAACATGGATTGAGCTTTTCCCCGGGCTTTGATCGCTACATCTTGCTGGCTCCGCTTGTCAGATCAGCGAGTTGGAATCTCAGTCAGTTCGGCCTGTCCCTGGGCGGAAGAAGAATCAAAGACATACCCCGCAGAATACGCAAAAGCAGTGGCGATGGGGATTTTATGCGATTCATGCGAACCGAAGACTTTCTCGCCCCCCGGAGGATTCCGGTTTCCTGGGTCGAAGCCCTGGTCCGATGGAACGATGAACTGGAACGAACCCCATCATCAATATGGAACCGGGCGTTCGCGTCAATCGACATCACCATCATCCAGGGGGATAGTGATTCGGTGGTTGATTGGCGCTACAACCTGCCGTTTCTCAATGAACTGCTGCCCCGTGCCGATTTCAGGGAAATTGCCGGGGCCCGACACGATTTATTATTCGAATCGGCGGATCTTCGCACCCAGGTGATGGGAATTCTGTATGACGCATTGAACAGCGCACATGCGGAAACTCGCTGATGCTCAATTTGCGCTGCAGCCTCAGATTTCCCGGCCCTCGATGGGCTCGAGCTCCGGAATCGACGGCGGGGCGTTCCAGGTGAAGGAAAGCATCGAGTTCCTTTCCAGACCGAGAATAATCATACCTCCAGTCATCCGATTCCGGCCAAAAGTGCTGTGTACTTGATGACCTGAAGCGATTCAGTGATAGTATATGATCATGAAACCTAAATATGGGAAGTGGACAGCTATGATTAGATTCTCGGTAATCCTGACCCTTCTGGCCGCGCCCCTGTCCAGCCAGGAATACACCCCTGATGAACAGGACCTGCGCTCCCGCATGGAAGAAGCGGAACTGGTTTTTTTCCGGAATGATACTGGCGGGGATGCGGTTAACATGATCGAGTTGCTGCGCAGGGATATCGGGAGCCTCGGGCGTCAGACCAGCCGGGGTCTGCTTCTTGCC
>CAWZYW010000482.1:0-2820 GCA_963966255.1 uncultured Salinispira sp.
TCCAGCAGCTCCCTGGCCCTATGTATGCCGAAAGGGGCGCAGAAAAACTCAACGCCATCTTCACGGCATGCGGTTTTGAGGAAGGACAGAAAATCCGGGCCGGTTTCCAGTTCGCGGAATCGGTCGTACAGCCTTACCGGGCCGCCGGGTAGATTCACAGAACCCGTTGCCGGATGGATGATCTCGTCGGCGTAGAAGTGTTGAAATTTCGCCCGGTCTGCACCGGCTGACGCAGCGGCTGCGATGAGCCGGCGGGCACGGTCCCGATGGCCGCCGTGCCCGGTGCCCAGCTCGGCGACGACGATTACCCGGCGCCTGCCGGGATTATTTCCTGGGGCTGATCCGTTCGAAACCGACATAGGGTACCAGCTTTTTCGGGATGCGCACCGAACCGTCGGCTTCCTGGAAGTTCTCCAGGATTGAGATGATGGCACGACTGTTGGCCACTGCGGTGCCGTTGAGCATGTGAACGTGGGCTTTTTGCCGATCGTCTTTGAAACGGACATTCAGCCGCCGGGCCTGATAATCGGTGCAGTTCGAGGTGGAAGTTATTTCACCCCAGCCTCCCTGGTCGCCGCGGCCGGGCATCCAAGCCTCCAGATCGTACTTGCGGTAGGCCGGAGCACCTAAATCGCCTGTGCATGTGTCCACCACCCGGTACGGCACTTCCAGCCCCTGGAAGATTTCCTCTTCGATTTCCCGGAGCTTCTCATGAATATCCGCCGAATCCTCAGGGCGGCAATACACGAACATTTCGATCTTTGTAAACTGATGCACCCGATACAGTCCCTTGGAAAACTGACCCGCGGCGCCGGCTTCCCGACGGAAACAATGGGATACTCCCGCCAGCATAATGGGCAGATCTTCGGCATTGAGCATTTCCCCTGCGTGATATCCGCCGAGAGTTATTTCCGCGGTGCCCACCAGGCAGGTCCCGGTACCTTCAAGGGTGTAAATGTTGCTCTCCTCGCCCCGGGGATTGAAGCCGATGCCGCTGACCACCTCTTCCTTGGCGATGTCCGGAGTGATGGTCGGAGTGAAGCCGTGCTTCCGGAGGATGTCCAGGGCATAGCGGATCAGGCCCAATTCCAGGAAGACCCCTTCGTTCTTCAGGTAGTAGAACTTGGTACCCGATACCTTCGTGCCGGTTTCAAAGTCGATGATATCCAGGAGCTGCCCCAGCTCGACGTGATCCCGGGGAGTAAAATCAAAACTCGGGACCTCGCCGCTGCGACTGATTTCCAGATTGTCCTTATCTTCCTTGCCGATTGGTGCGTCTGGATGGGCCATGTTGGGAATTTTGCGGGCCTCGTCATTGAGCCGCTCTTCCAGATCGACCAGCAGGGATTCGCCTTCGGTGATTTGTTCCTTGATGCGTTTTCCCTCGGCGATCAATACCTGGCGGGCCTCGTTGTCCATGGGGCCCTTCATCTTTTTCGCATTTTCATTCCGCGCCTGGCGCAGCTCATCCAGGTTCTGTATCCGGGAGTTACGCTCTTCATAGAGCCGAACGACCCGGTCGGGATCTGCGGTCATGTTCCGCGCGGAGATATTCGCCTTTACGGCGTCGAGATTGTCGCGAATGAATTTGATGTCTAACATAGGCCCATCATATACACAGGCCCGGAACTGGACAAGTGCCGGTTATATCTCGCCTCGCCACGCGCCCCGGGATCCGTCTTCCCAGGCCCGTTGCAGTGCCTTTCTCCGGGAAGCCCCCAGCGCTTTGTTGCCTCCGGCCATTTTAAGATTAGTCCGGAAGTTAACCGGGCTGGAAGTACCGATAATGGCGCAGCTGATATCCGCGATGCCGGCGACCAGGCCCCATGCGCATTCCAGCATATCTTCATGATCACCGGCGTCCGGCAGATCATCGATGCCCAGGGAGGCCATGTGCTGCCATCTCTGCCAGTATTCATCGGCGTAGCGGCCCACCGGACGTTCAGCATAGCGCCAGAATGCATTTGCCAGCGGGCGCTTGGCGATGACTCCCATTGCGCTTTGCCGGGCCCGTTCGATTCGCCCGTACAGATTTCCCTGATCGCAGATATTCACCGAAGTTTCCACCGCTGAAAAGCGGTCGCAATCCAGAGCCCAGTCGAGTTCTTCGTTTTCCCCCGAATACCCCACATGCAGTGCTTTCCCGCTTTCGACGATTTCTTCGAGAGCAGATAGTACTTCTTCCGACTGAAGCTGCTCCATACTGCAGCTGTGCAATAGAAACAGATCAACCCGGTCGGTTTTCATGAGCCTCAGGGAATCTTCCAGGCTGCGAACGATTGCTCCCCGGGTCCAGTTATCCTCGCCTTCGACCGAGTATCCGCCTTTGGTGACCAGAATATATTCGTCCCGCCTTGACGAGATCGCATTTCCGATCCTCTGCTCGGACTGGCTGTATCCCCTGGCGGTATCGATGAGATTCACCCCCGAGTCCAGAACCAGGTTCAACAGTTTGCCGGCCTCCCCGTCGCTGATACTGTCCCGGCCGATATGTCCCGCGCCAAAACCCAGAATGCTGACCGAATCGCTGATTGGTCCGAATTTTCGGAATTCCATGGGCTATTGCTCCAGCTTCCGGGCTTTCTCCGCGGCAGCGGATACGGCTTCCATTACCGTGGCGGTGAAACGGTTTTTATGCAGTGATTCGATACCCTCGATGGTGGTCCCTCCGGGACTGCAGACCCGGGTAACCAGCTCGCCGGGGGTGAGACCGCTCTCCCTCAAGGTACTCACGGCACCTTCGAGGACATCCAGTGCGACGGTGAGGCTCGAATCGAATTTAATTCCTTCTTTCACTCCTGCCAGGGACAATGCCTGTAT
>CAWZYW010000483.1:0-2819 GCA_963966255.1 uncultured Salinispira sp.
TCCCAGGGCAACCTGATTGGGGTCAATACCATGATCTATTCGCCAAGCGGCGGAAGCGTGGGCGTGGGCTTCGCAGTGCCGGTGGATACGGCGAAGAGGGTGCTTCCCGACTTGCTGGCGTTCGGGAGGGTGAACCGGGGATGGATCGATATAAATCCTATCCAGCTGTTTCCCGAGCTGGTCAGCTTCGCCCGGCTTCCGGTCGAGCGTGGTATCCTCGTCAGCCGTCTCGTCGACGGCGGGGAGGCTGAGCAGGCGGGACTTCGGGGCGGGAGCCGCAACAATGCAGTTCGTTACGGACAGACGATTATTTATCTGGGCGGCGACGTGATCGTGGAAATCGACGGAACGCCGACGAATACCATTGCACATCTGTATGAAGCCCTTGAGGATAATCGTCCCGGTGATGTCGTCGATGTGGTGTATTTTCGCGGACGGCAACGACGGGAAACCACGGTCCGGCTGATCCAGCGTCCGGAACAGTTCAGCCTCGACTAGAACTAGGCGGCAAGCATGGCAAATTTCAAGGTAGTTTCCGAGTATCAGCCCTCCGGCGACCAGCCGAAGGCAATCGAGGATATTGTACGAAATTTCACCGAGGGAAAGAAATCATACCAGACCTTGAAGGGAGTTACCGGTTCGGGGAAAACCTTCACGATGGCAAAGGTGATCGAGCAAATCAGTAAGCCTACGCTCATCGTTTCCCATAACAAGACCCTGGCGGCCCAGCTCTATCGCGAGTTCAAGGAATACTTTCCCCAGAACGCCGTGGAATACTTCGTTTCCTACTACGACTATTACCAGCCCGAGGCCTATGTGGCCAGCAAGGATTTGTACATCGAAAAGGACGCTTCAATAAACGATGAGATAGAAAAGCTTCGTCTTTCGGCAACCACCAGCCTGATCGAGCGACCGGATGTCATCGTTGTGGCTACCGTTTCCTGTATATACGGACTGGGCAGTCCAAGGGATTACCGCGAAATGCGGATCCGCATTGATCGGGGTAGTGAAGTTGATTTACGAAAGCTGCGAAGGGAGCTGATTTCCCTGCAATACGAGCGCAATGATGATGTGACCCATCGGGGAGGGTTCCGGGTCCGGGGTGATGTGGTCGAGATATTCCCGGCATATTCCGAGGACAGTTATCGTATCGAACTGGAGTGGGATGAAGTACAGCGCATCACCCGGATCCATCCTCTTACCATGGAGACCCTGGAAGAGATGGAAACTCTCATGATCTACCCGGCAAAGCACTTCGTTATGCCCGAGGACATGCTCCGCCAGTCGGTGGGAATCATTCGGGATGAGCTCGACCAGTGGCACGAAAGCCTGCTGGCCCAGAACAAGCTGGTGGAAGCCCAGCGGATAAAAAGCCGCACCGAATACGACCTGGAGATGCTCGAAGAGATGGGCTACTGTTCCGGCATCGAAAACTACAGCCGGCACCTCACCGGCCGCAACGAAGGCGAACGCCCGGCGGTACTCATCGATTATTTCCCGGAAGATTTCCTGACGATCATCGATGAAAGCCATGTGACGGTTCCCCAGATCGGCGCCATGTATGCCGGTGACCGATCCCGAAAGCAGAATCTGGTGGATTTCGGTTTTCGCCTGCCTTCAGCGCTGGATAACCGTCCACTTTTTTACGCCGAGTTCGAATCCCTCTGTAACCGGACCCTCTACGTGTCCGCCACCCCGGGGAGTATGGAACTGGAGAAATCCGGAACGGCTGTGGAGCAGATAATCCGCCCCACCGGCCTGTTGGATCCCGAGATTGAGGTGCGGCCTACCACCGGCCAGATTGAGAATCTTTATGCCGAGGCCAAGGCCCGTATAGCCGACGGCGATCGGGTGCTGATCACCACCCTTACCAAGAAAATGGCCGAGGACCTTTCGGATTACCTGAGCAATATGGGCCTGAAGGTACGCTATCTCCACTCGGAGATCGAGACCATCGAACGGGTGGAAATTCTTACCGCGCTGAGGCAGGGCACCTTCGACGTGCTGGTGGGAATCAATCTCCTGCGCGAAGGGCTGGACCTCCCGGAAGTGTCCCTTGTGGCCATCCTTGATGCGGATAAGATCGGCTTTCTCCGCTCGGCGACCAGCCTTATCCAGACCATCGGTCGGGCCGCCCGTAACGTCAACGGCAAGGTGATTATGTATGCAGATCGCGAGTCCGACGCCATGAGAGAGGCCATCAGCGAGACCAACCGCCGTCGATCCATTCAGGAAGCCTACAATACTGAACACGGTATCACGCCCCAGACCGTTCGCAAGGCTATTCATGATCTGCTCATCCGGGAACAGGAAGAAAAACGGCAGAACGAGCAGCGGAACCTGGAAATCATCAAATCGGATTTTAACGTCGTTATCCCCGCCCAGCGCAAGAAGCTGATCAAGGTCCTGGAGAATGAGATGCTGGAACACGCCAAGAACCTCGAATTCGAGCAGGCGGCGGTGATCCGGGACGAAATAGAAAAGCTAAAAGAAATGGGAGGCTGAAGCCCGGGGAATCGGGAAGGCAGCGCTATGGTACCCGAAACAGAACCGGATCGATGCCGCCGCCGGAGATATGGGCGGAAAATAGCATATCAGTAGCCGTGAAGATGCTGAGTTGCCTAATCCAGAATCGGTTATATGTCCGGTCGATGGTCTTGCGGGTATAGGAATAGGCTTCGCTTGCGGTGATATATGAATCTCCGTTGGCATCCGCCCTAACTGAGCTCAACATAAAAACGCTGGTGAAAACACCGTTATTGCGGAAATCCGCCGTGTCCGGCAGCCCCCAATCCTGTCTCTTATACACATCTGACGCT
>CAWZYW010000484.1:0-2815 GCA_963966255.1 uncultured Salinispira sp.
CCTTTGCCCCTGCCAGATACTCTATTTCCCCGGGCACGTTTCCGAGGATGGCCGCCGCTTCGGCAATGATCATGTCTTTCATTTTCAGGGCGGCGTTGCGGGCCGCCCCGCCGGAAAAGTAGGTGCCAGAAGAAGCGTATGCCCCGGTATCGAACGGCGCGGCGTCGGTGTCCCCGGACTGCACCGTTACCAGGTCCAGATCCACCTGTAGCACCTCGGCGGTCATTTTCGCCGAAACCAGATCCAGGCCGGTGCCGATATCAGCCCCGCCGGACTGCACCAGGAAGGTCCCGTCGCCCAGCATCTTCACGATGGCATGGGCCGAGTCCAGTCCCGGCAATCCCGAGCCCTGCTGAATGGTGGCGAAACCCTTCCCGATTTTTATATCCGGATCGCCGCTGTCCTCGGGCTTCCCCCAGCCGATGAGCTGAGCGCCCTGCTCCAGTGCGGGGCCCAGGCCGCAGCTGGCGGCGGGGGCGGGTTTGCCCTCCCGGCCCTCTCCCAGGCAGCGAAGAATTTCCAGCATGGCCCCCTCGCGGACCCGGTTCTTCTCGACCAGGTCCAGGTGGTCCATGCCGAGCTCCACCGCCAGTTCCCGTATCGCCGTCTGCAGCGCGTAATTCGCCTTGGGCGCGCCGTAGCCCTGATAGGCTCCGGTGGGCGGGCGATTGCTGTAGTAGGCGGTGACGTCGAAGCCGGCATTCTCGCAGAGAAACAGGGGTAGGCTCTTGGAAACGCCGTTCATGGGAACCGTCAGGGCATGGGCACCGTAAGCTCCCTGATTGGACTCCACATTCATATACATGGCGGTGAAGGTCCCGTCCTTTTTCGCCCCGAGCTTCACCCGGATGCGCATGGGCTTTCGGGTGGAACAGCCGACGAACTCTTCTTCCCGGGTATAGCTCTGATACACCTCCCGGCCGGTCTTATAGGCCGCGAAACCCACCAGATCATCCAGGAGCACATCCTGCTTGGAGCCATAACCCCCGCCGACCCGCTCCTTGATGACCCGAACCTTGTTCTCCGGCAGATCCAGCAGGGTGGCCACGATGCGCCGCAGATGGTAGGGGACCTGGGTCGACGCGTGGATAATCAGCCGGTCGCCCTCCATTCTTGCGAGGCTGGTATGGGTTTCCAGGGGGGTGCACTGGATCTGGGTGGTTTCGTAGGTCCGTTCCAGGATCACGTCGGCATCGGAGAAGCCCTTGTCCAGATCCCCGATGCCTCCGGAGACGCTGGCGGCGATGTTCCGGTTCGGCCGGCCGCCGATGGGAAACTGATACAGCACCTCTTCCTCAGCGGAATCGGCCTCGGCATTCTGTTCGTCGAGATCATCGGGGGCTCCGTCCACGTAGCGGGCCGGGCCGCCATGAATCAGCTCGGCACCTTCTGCCTGGACATCGTCCAGCTCCAGCATCACCGGCAGCTCGCGGTAGCTCACTTCGATGAGCCCCAGGGCCCGGGTTGCGATCTCTTCGGTCTCGGCCACCACCGCCGCCACCCGGTCGCCCACGTGGCGGACTTTCCGGGACAGAAGCATGCGATCGTAGGGAGAGGGCTCCGGGAAGCCCTGGCCGGCCTGGGAATAGGTTTTCTGAGGCACGTCTTCATGGGTGAAAACCGCCACCACCCCCTCCAGGGCCCTGGCTTTGGACACATCGATCTTCTCGATCCAGGCGTGGGCCACCGGGCTTCTGAGGACTTTGAGGGTGCAGGTGTTGGTGCTGCGCCGGTCCTCGACGAACACCGGTTCGCCGGCGACCATGCGGACCGCATCGGGCTTGATGCCCGGCTTGCCCACGAAGCTCAGTTCCGGACCGAAACTGGGGATCTCCGGAGGCCGATAGGAAGGATCCTTCAGTCGGCCGGCGGCAAGGGCCACCGCGTCGAAAAACTGACGGTAGCCGTTGGATCGGTTGAACATTCCCGAGAGGGCGTCTGCCACCGCATCCCGGTCGGGCTCGGGGTTCCGCTGGAGCAGCTCGTATATTAACAGCGCCGCCGCCGGCGAATTGTAGCCCGACTGGACGCATCCGGCGTCCAGCATTGACTGCTGGATCACGTGGAGGCTGCGGCCGTTCTTCAGAAACTCGACGGTTTTCACGTCCCGGCCCTCCAGCTGGGGAGCCAGCAGGATGTTCGCCCCGATGGGGCGGCCGTCCAGGAGCACCGTATCCGATCCGGCGAAGCCGAAGCTGTCGTCGCTGTTGCGCACCGACCAGATTCCCAGGCGCTGCAGGAAGACCTGAGCGCTTTCCCCGGGAGCCGACTGGGCGCTGGTTTTCTTTCCGTTGAGGGTGAATGTCACGTTCATGCCTTCCCTCCTGTTCCGTCAGAAGCATCCGCACCGGAGCCGCCGGAGCTGAGTCCGGCCAGCTCGAGGGCCTGGTAGGCCGCATCTGCGATCCGGGTGGCGTTGATATAGCGCTTGTATTCCGTCGATCCCAGAATATCTTCCCGCGGGCTCACCGAGCCGGCGATTGCCGCCTCCAGGGCGCTTCGATCCGGCGGATCGCCGGGGATGGCCAACAGGTCCTCCACGGCGGAAAGCCTGATGGTACGCCCGGCGACGCAGCCCGCGGCGACAATAATCCGGCGGCTGCTCCGGTCGCCGTGAATGCCCACCGCGGCGGATACCACCGGCAAGGCCAGCTGGGACCGGGATTCCTTTACAGCGACGCAGGGCGCATCGGGATGGGGAATGGAAATGGTATGTATCAGCAGCCCGGCGGGATCATCGAGATATTCCTGAATGGGCCGCACCGCCGGCGAACCGTCGGCATCGAGACCTTCGACCCGCGCATCCCGGGCAATC
>CAWZYW010000485.1:0-2806 GCA_963966255.1 uncultured Salinispira sp.
ACGAGATCAGCCTCGGTCTCGTGGGCTCGGAGATGTGTATAAGAGACAGGATTAACCGGCGAATGTGAGGAGAGGACATGCAAGTTCCCATTCAGGATATCCAGATCAAAAACCGGATTCGCAAGAATCTCGGAGACCTGAGCGGATTGAAGGAGTCGATCAAGCGCCACGGAATCCTGAATCCCATCGTTATCAACAGCAAGAACGAACTGGTCGCCGGCCATCGGCGCCTGGAATCGGCCCGTCAGCTTGGCTGGACCCTGGTTCCGGTGCAGATCATCGATGAGAGCGATGACGCGGATAAGCTTGAAATGGAAATTGATGAGAACCTTTACCGGAAGAATCTCAGCGCCGACGAACTGGCCGATGCGTACGAACAGCTGGAAAAACTGCGCAATCCCGGATGGTTCCGGCGCTTGATCCAAGCCATCGCGGCATTTTTCAAACGCCTGTTCAGCAGGCGAAAAACAAAATAAGACGGAACGGAAGCCAGCTCTGCAGTGAATCTATCGCCGGCGGACCGACGCCAGGATACTCCGATAATAATCCGGATTCGCGTCGTAAACATCAGCGAAGCTGGAAAAATTCAGAATCAGATACGCCCCGGCCTCTAACCACATATCCTTCAGCGCAAAGTTCAAGGCGCCGTTCTGATCTATCAGATAATAACTGAGTATATAGTGTCCATCCTCCACCCGATACTCCCAACGGTCGAACAGGATCATCGATCCGTCCCGATACGCCACCAGCCTGAGGAACTCTTCCGGCCCGTCTAATCCGTAACGGTCAAAATCCGCTTTATCAATACGCTCCAGCATAATCTGAGAATCCCTGATGCTGTAGCGTTTCAGCCAGTATCCCTGAAATCCGAGGCTGTTATTCCGTTCCCAGCGACTATCCAGGTCTACGATGTAACCGCTGCCCAAATCGCCGGTCAGGACTTCGCCGGGCGTTATCGGTAACCGACCACGGCCGGGATAATCGGAGGCCGCAACGGGAGCGAAATCATAAAATTCATCGTATCGGTCGAAGCTCAGGTATCCGGCGGCGATCAGGCGATAGAAAACGCGACCATCTTCCAGGCTTATCTGTTGGCGAAAACCGAACCCGGGAATGAGCGGGGCGAAGCGATAGGTCGCAACAGGCCCATCGATATCCCGTATCCCGATTTCATTGCCCGGAATATCATCGTTACCGCTCAATCTGTGGTTCTGACCGGCGAAATTCAGAAAGTTCATCAGATCCGCCATGATCTGAATAAATTCCGCCGGTTCATCTCCGGCGAGCCCGTGGGCTTCGACAAGCTCAGGCAGGCCATCGGAATCTTCCCGGATAACGAGGATGTAATTTCTCCCTTCGCCGCTATCCAGGTCGATGGATCGGGTCGTGACATACAGGTCACCGGTCTCCGCCCGGTTGAAATAAAATGCCCGGAAAAAAGCCGTTTCTCCACGGCTATCGTGGAAAGCGACGTATTCCCCCCCGGGAATAAAATCGAATGCCTGGGCGGACAGAAGCGAGCACGAGAGACTGAATAGAAATAAAAACGCCGCGAATCTCCCCGGAAAAATTGATGACCGGCTATGCTGTTTCATTTCTGCTCCAGAGCTTCGAACCGCAATGCCACCATCTCCTGGACATCCTCTATGCGGAAATACTGAGATTGCATCAATTGATTGGGATTCGAGATCCCGACGATGTAGCCACGGTAATTACCTTCTTTTAGTATCCCGGAAGCGCCGATCCAGAAGTTCGAAAAATACGGATGGCGGCCGATGCGAAACCAGATGAAATACACATCCTCGGCTGATTCATACTCCCGGAATCGCTCGTGCAAATCTTCAGCTTCGGCGGAATGTACCGTGACATCCACCGTAAATCCGAAGTCATAAGCCATATCTTCTATATTCGCCAGGTCGATGGTCGCAATATCCTGACCATCCTGATTCCAAAAACGGAAATACTGGGGTTGATTGAGGTACTGCATCTCCAGATCGAACGGGAAAAGGGCGTTTATGGTGTTCGCCAGATTGACGAAAAAATTTCCCACCACTGCGATGCTCAATGGATAGACCGGATCTCCTGCAGCGCCTGCCTGTACCAGCAGCGCGAGAACTTCACTGCGATCATCATCCCGGATATCGGTATCCACAAGGTCAGTGTATACATAATCCGAAAGCCGGGCGAAATCCCAGGGAGTGAGTCCGGTAAGATTCTCGGGGGCCGTGGGATAATCGGCGTAGTTCAAGAGCGAGGCAATCATGCCGACATTGCTGCCGTATGCTGCGAAATGAAGCAGCGCCATACCGTTCTCATCGCGGGAATCAATATCATAGCCTGAAGAATCAACCGCGGCGAATACCGCTTCATAATCATCCGGGTGAAAATATCCCAGATAGGTCAACGCGCTGCCGCCAATTTCGTTGGGCCGGGTGGGATTCGCGCCGGCTTCCAGCAGGGCAGCAAACGACTCCCGGTTGGCGAATAACGCCGCTATGGCGATCGGCGTGTTGCCCCTTCGATCAGGTTTCTCGATATCAGCATCTGCGGCAATCAGAGCGCTGATCTCAATGCGGTCCCAGTATGCCGCAGCGTAGTGGATCAATTCCCAGCCGTCAGAATTTTCGGACAATCCAGGTTCATACGCCTCAGCAAGATCATCCACCGACGGGATGCTTTGACAGGAAAAAACCAGGCTCAGCAAAGCAATGAGAATTGACACAAATGAGAATTTTTTCATGCGAAACAGTATATCGGTAATTCAGATGGCTGTCAGTCTGTCTCTTATACACATCTCCGAGCCCAC
>CAWZYW010000486.1:0-2799 GCA_963966255.1 uncultured Salinispira sp.
GGACGGTATCGGGAGATCGCCAAAGCCCTGGACATTTCTCAGGAGGAAGTCGAACACTGCCTGGACATTCTGAAAACCCTGACGCCGTTTCCCGGCCGGGAATACTCGAGCCTGGAGCCCCGCTACGTGGTCCCCGACGTGGCGGTAACCCGCGAGGGTGGCGAATTCAAAATCGTGGTAAACGAGGAAGAAATTCCGGTTCTCGGCCTCAACTCGTTTTTCGATCAAATGATGCACGATCCCCGGGACAAGGATCGGCCCGAGAGTGCGGAGGCGAAGAAATTCGTTACCGGTAAAATTCGCGACGCCCGCTGGTTCATCAACAGCATTCAGCAGCGCCACAATACGCTGAAAAAAGTCACCTTGGCCATCGTGGAGTATCAGCGGGAGTTTTTCCTCCACGGACCGAAAAGCATCGTGCCCCTGACCCTCAAAAACGTCGCCGATGACATCGGCGTTCACGAAGCGACGGTCAGCCGCCTGACCCGGGGCAAATATATGCAGACGGATTTTGGTATTTTTGAACTTAAGTATTTCTTTACCAACGCGGTTGCCGGTACCCGCAAGGGCGGCGGCAGCTACGGTAAAGAAGCGGTCAAAGCAATCATGAAGGAGATACTCGAGGCAGAATCAGCGACGAACCTGTCGGATCAGAAAATATCCGACCTCCTCGCGAAGCGGGGAATTAAAATCGCCCGGCGCACGGTGACCAAATACCGCAAGGAATTGGATATTTCATCATCGTACAACCGCTGAACCCGGGCATCATTACGGGGAACCCCAGGTTCCCGGATAATTTTTACGGAGGACAAGTATGCGCGTAGACATCAAAGGTGTTCATTATCAGATTACCGACGTGACCAGGGAATTTCTGAACAGCAAGCTGGAGAAAGTGGCGTATGCCGATGATTACATCGTCGACCTGCTTTTCACGCTTACCAAGGATAATAGTGACTGGGTCGCGGAAGTGAATGCGAATTTTCGCTGGGGGGTATCTGCACACCTGAAAGAAGCTACGTTTAATTTACACGAGTCCATCGAAAAGCTGATAGATCGTCTCGATCAGAAGATCCGCAAGGAAAAGGATAAAAAACGGGACAGCCACCGCTGACCCGAGGGCTATGAAGACCTTTACCGTACTCGAATTGTTAAATCTCGATCTGCAGGAGCAGGATTCCCTCCAGTTGCGATGCATCGCCGGGCGCCAGGGGCTGACCCGGGAAATAAAAATTCCCGACCTGAACAGGCCAGGCCTGGCTCTCAGCGGTTTTTTCGATAATTTCGCCTTCGAACGGATACAGATTTTCGGCAGGGGAGAGCACGCCTATCTCGAGAAAATACACAATAGCGAGGACAGTGCCCCTCTGGTGGGGAACATCCGATTTCTCTTCGAGTCGGATATCCCCTGTGCCATATTCACCCATGATCTGGATCCCAGCCCCGAGCTGTCCATGATCGCCAAGGATACCGGAACCCCGGTGCTCCAGACCGACCTTCCCACTTCGGAATTCAGCGCCCGGCTCATGCGGGCCCTGAGCAATATATTCGCCAGGACCATCACCACCCACGGCGTCCTGGTTGAAGTCTTTGGTATCGGCATCTTTATCACCGGGGATTCGGGGGTGGGGAAAAGCGAAACCGCACTGGAACTTATCCACCGCGGGCACCGCATCGTCGCCGACGATTCGGTGGAGATCAAGAACGTAGCCGGCAACATCCTGATCGGCAGCGGGGCTAATCGTGCCCTGGGTCACCATATGGAGATTCGGGGACTGGGCATTATCAACATCAGCCATTTATTCGGGGTGGGTGCGATCCGGGAAACCAAGCAGATCCAGCTGGTGGTGGAACTGGAACCTTGGGATTCTGAAAAGGAATACGACCGCATCGGCGCGGAAGAGAAGAAACGCGAAATACTGGGCATCAATGTCCCGTACCACATCATCCCGGTAAAACCAGGCCGGAATATACCCATCATCATAGAAACCGCCGCAATGAACGAGCGCCTGAAAAAGATGGGATACTATTCCGCCAAAGAGTTCAACCAGTCGGTAATGAAATGGCTCGAAAGCGAGAATGCCCGAAAACTGTACATGCACAAGAAGGAATTGCTCGAAAAGCTCAGTGAGCCGAATCTCGATGTGGATGACCGCCGCTGATCAGCGCTTCGCCGTCAAGCCGCCACCACCATCGCTTGACAAAAAACAGCTTTCCCTCTCCCGGAAGAAAGGGTAAAATGTCGGCATGACCGAAAAAACCATCGTCGTGAAAAACCGGGCTGGGATTCACGCCAGACCGGCGGCAATGATCGTCCAGACCGCCGGCCAGTTCGATTCGCGAATATATTTTAAAAAAGACCACGAAGAGATTAATGCCAAATCAATCATGGGGGTGATCACCCTGGGTGCGGCGTATAACAGCGAAATAATCATTTCCGCCGACGGAGAAGACGAGCAGGAGGCGGTGGACGCCATAGCCCACTTATTCGAAAATCGTTTTGAAGAGGAATAACCGGGACTGTTTCACGTCAATCACCTCTGGCCGCCGCAAATCAAAGCCGGCGGCCTTTCTTTTGCCGGCAACCGCGCTGGTCGCCCTGCTCTGGCTTCCGGGCTGCTCGGGGGGAAGCGTCGTGGATACCATAGACCCCATGATTCTCAGCGCCAGCGGCGAAGGCGGTTCTGCGACGCTGGAACTTCTGGTTCCATGGGACGGGGTTGCCCCGCTGGCGAGAAGGCTTGGACCCGGGGGTTCGCTGGAGCTGGTGCTCGAGTACCGGGTGGTGGCCCGCAGCACCAG
>CAWZYW010000487.1:0-2798 GCA_963966255.1 uncultured Salinispira sp.
ATACTCAGCGGTACCGGCGGGGGGATGCTGAGGGACGTACTGGCCCGGGAAGTCCCCCTGGTCCTCCAGAGGGAGATCAGCCCCGCGGCCAGGGCGGTCCGGGCGCCCAGGACGGTAAACACTCCCAATCCCAAAGCGTCGAGGATGCGCAGCGGATAATGGAATTTCTCCAGGCGCCGGTAGAAAACGAATATGATGGGGGCGGCCGCTGCAGCGACGGCGAGATAGCTTCCCTGGCTAAGCATAAGCGGAGGTATGCGCCCGATCATCACATCTCGTATGAGCCCGCCGCCAAGAGCGGTGAGGATCGCCAGGATGATGCTGCCGTAGAAGTCCATGTTTTTCCTTGCGGCCATGATGGATCCAGAAAGGGCGAAAACCAGGACCCCCAGGTATTCGAAAAACGTGAAGAGGGCGTTCATTCTTCGCCTTTTCGACGCCGCCGGAGAATCAAGGGGATTCCCAAGCCGGCGACGATGCCGATGCTAATAAAACTGAGCATCAGCACGAACCAGTCCCCGAAGCGGGTGTAGACGGTTTTTGGCAGATCATCCTCCAGAACCACATCGACGCTGGCCGCCGAAGCGGTGTAGGAAGGAAGTTCGAACAGAACTCTCCCCCAGGGATCCACCGCCGTAGTCATGCCGCTGGCGGTGGAGCGGAGGAAGACCCGCCGGTTTTCCGGAGCCCTGAACACCGAAGCCGCGAAATGCTGCTTGGCGGCGACCTCCGTGAGGCTCCAGTAATCATTACTGATGTTGATGATGATATCCGCTCCCTCTGCTACGAATCGCCGGACCTCATCGGGGAAAGCGTCTTCGAAGCAGATCGGCGTGGAGAATGTAAAATTTTCATGCCGGAAAACCGTCCGGGTCTCCCCTGGCTCCCAGATATTAACGTCGAAATCCAGAAGCAGCTGGTAAACCCGGGGAAATTGCTCCCGGTACGGAAAATGCTCGGTGAAGGGAACCAGCTTTATCTTGCGGTACGTATCCCGGCGCTGTCCGTCGGGGGAGAAAAACACCGCGGCATTGTAATTATCCCGAGAGAGCTCCCTTCCTTCTTCGTCGAAATTCACCTCATAGTCATCATTGCCGGTGAGCAGCCAGGTTCCGAGGCCTGCCTGATAATCAAGCATCTCCCGAACCACCCGGACCAGGCGGCGGCCGGGATTCTGGTCGGGAGCTCCCCAGCGGGCGATATTTGGTACGAATGCCGTTTCGCTCCAGACCACCAGATCGGTTTCGCTGGAACGCTCCAGAATGCCGTCGGTTAGCTCAACCAGGGTGTCCAGCACCGCTTCGTAGTCGTGCTTTCGCGGATCGGAATTCTGCTGGACCAATGCGATGCGGTGGACGTCCTCCCCTGGCAGCTGATAGCTCCGGCTCGGGGCGTGGATTTCCCCGTCGTCCCCGATTTCGATGGAGGCAACCAGTTCCAGACTGTTCGGGCCTTGCTGAAGGAGAATGCCCGCGCCGCCGGCGTGAATCAGGGCGACCAGAATAATAAAGCCCATGATCATCCGCCGGCTGAGTAGGCGATGCCGGCCCAGGGTGACGAACCAGCCGGCGATCAGGATATTCGATATATAGAGCAACTGGCTGATGCTCCACATGCCGGTGACCGGCAGGACCTGCATCAGAGGCGTATTGCGCCATTGGGTGTGGGGCATGATAGACCAGGGATAGGCGGTGAATCCGATGGTGAAAATCCAGTCATAGAGGGTCCACAGCGAACTGAAGAGCAGGACGTAGAGTATCAGCTGGATGGCCGGCCGCTGCGACAGCCTGTGATCGGCGGCCCGCATCAGTTTTTCGGCGAACCAGATCACTGTGAAAAACGCGCCGCCGTAGAAGCCCAGGATCAGAACCGCGACCTGCAGGCTGACCAGTGAAAAGGTGCCCAGCCAGTAGTTTCGGATCATCACAGTAAGCAGGGTCCAGAACACCCCGTAAAACATCCAGCGTCGGAATCCCGGGGCATCTTTCAAGAGCACCAGCAGGGGTACCAGGCTGAACCAGCCGAGAAATCCCAGCCCGTCGGCGGAGATGTTGGAGGGAAAGCTGAAGCTGAACAGGAACACCGAGGAAAGCAGGAGCACCATGGGTTTGATGGTCCTCAATCCACGGAGTCTCCGGTTGGAGCTGGCAAGGAGCATGGGAACTCCGGCGACCACCGGATAGATCAGCAGGTAGATGCCGTATCGGAAGAACACGAACATTCTTTCGGTACGGGTATCCAAAGCAAGAAGCAAACGGCCCTCGGTTTCGATGAATCGCTGGACATAGTCCATATTCGCGGCGAGAGCGAAGATATACTCAAACAGGAAAATCACCAGGCTGAGGGCAAAAAGCGTATCCGGCAGAAGCACGAAATCTTCCGATTCGGGCTGCCGGTCCTGCTGACCCATCCGATAAGCCAAGCGCTCTGCCATCCGACCTGCGGGGAGCACATCGGGGGCCACCCGCAAACGGCTGGCGAAATAGACCCCGGCTCCCATGTGAATCAGGATAAGAAGGATATTGGGAATATCGCCGGGTCCGAAAACCGGCTCCACCCCTTTTTCGAACAGGAACAGGAACACCGCCAGGGCGGCGGTGAGGAAATAGAGAAGCGACCAGGTAAAAAACTGTTTTCGCATTCGTTAATAATATTCTTCCGTCACCGAAAAAAAAAGGGGTGCCCGGCCATCTGCCCGGACACCCCTGAGGAGGCTGCGCTATTCGATGATTGCCGCCAGATCCTGGAGGCCTCCGTCGTGCAGGACGATATCGATGATCTTTTTTCCCAGGGGATCC
>CAWZYW010000488.1:0-2789 GCA_963966255.1 uncultured Salinispira sp.
CGGCAGTTCATCACCGGCGGTACAGCCGGCAAAGAACGTCACGGCGAGCAATATTAAAAGCAGGACGCTGGTTATCGCGTTGCGGTATGTGATCATTGATACATCCTTTGAATCGGCGCCTATGCTCGCCGGATTTTCAGGCGCATAGTATAGCCTCTATCCCGGCGGCGGTTAAGAGAAAAGTCTCGTAAAGTGGAAACGTTCCCAGTATAATGCTTAAATACCCGGCCCACAGGAGCCATCAGCATGAAAACAGCCGCCTGCCTGAGATTGCCCATATTCATTTTCACCCTGTCGCTTATCAGCCTGCTGATGATATCATGTGGACCGGAACCCGACCCCGTCGAGCCGCTGCGCATCGCCTATCTCGATTACCGGAAGGATGGAACCATGGATCTCAGTAATGTCGTGCCGGCCGCCCCCTGGATTACCGAGGACGTCATATTCCGCTACGAGCTTGTTGCGAGCATCGATATTCCCGCCGGCGACCGGAGCCAATACGTTTTCGGCGACAATATCAGCGGGTATTGGGACGGCGTATCCCATTCATACCGTCGGGGGAACGGCTACCAGATTCGGGAAAGCGTTATTCTGGCTGACATCGCTTCAGCCGCCGGCGGAAGGCTTCTGAACCGCCGGACAGACGCGGTATCGGCCGAGCTGCGCCCCGGGGAGATCGCGCATCAGTATCCGGGCTACCGGGAAAACCTGTTCCTTCTCAGCGGCGAGCATGCCATGGCCCTGGAGCTGGTTTCGGAGGGAGCTCCGGCTCACCTGAGTTTTTTCCCGGCTCTTGCCACCAGCCTGAGCCGCTATGACTATAAGGTCGAGGAAGGGGTGTTCCTTTTGATTCCTCCGAGGATCCGGGATGACGTGCCGGCGGTTATCGCCATAAGTGCTTCGGTGCCCCTGAGGATGGGGGAAAACCTCGCCTCGTCCCTGGGACGATTGGCGGAGGACTCGCTACTGCCGATGACCGAAAACAGCCCCGCAGAACCCCTTCTAAGCGCTCTCGGCATGGAAGAAATCGAGGGCTCCGATCAGGACGTGAGGAACGCGCTGAAAATCAGCGAACAAAGTCCCCTTCTGAGCTTCACCACCGAAGAGCCGGTGCAGTCAGCACGCTTTTACGTCAGTTTCGGCTACGATGAAGCCGAGGCCCTGGACCGGGCCCGCAGGGTCCGGGAAGGGGGCATCGACTCCCACCGGGCAGAAATCCGGAAACTGCTGCTCACCAGCCGCATAAGTTTCCCAGACGAGAACCTGGAAAGGGCCCTGTACTGGAGCATGTATTCAGGATACACCATGGTAACCCGCCAGTACGGTACCGGAATCTGGGCGGGGCTCCCCTGGTTCCGCCAGAACTGGGGGCGCGACACATTCATTGCACTGCCCGGCATCCTGTTGGCGAACGGCCGCTTCGAAGAAGCCCGGGATGTGCTGGATACCTTCGCCCGTTTCCAGAACCTGAATACCGAAGACGAAAATTACGGGCGGGTCCCCAACCGGGTGAACAATCCCGAAGACATCATCTACAACACCACCGACGGAACCCCCTGGCTCATCCGGGAGGCCGAAGAATACCTTCAGTACAGCGGAGACCTGGAGTTCGCCGGGGAAATCCTTGATTTGGCCCGGCACTACATCAACGGCGCATTGGAGAATTACGTCGGAGAGGACGGGCTTCTCTACCACGACGACGCCGACACCTGGATGGACGCCCGGATTGCCAACAACGAACCCTGGTCCGCCAGGGGCGACCGGGCCGTGGAAATTCAGGCACTGTGGTATACTGCCCTGCGCTCGGCGGCGACCATAGCCCGGATCGAGGCCCGCTCAGACCTCGCCGACGAATGGGAAGCCCTGGCGGACCGGGGCCGGGTTTCCTTCCTGGCCCAGTTCTGGGACGGCGAAACCCTGGCCGACCGCATCCGTCCCGACGGCAGCGCCGACCGGAAGCTCCGGCCGAATCAGCTGATGGCAATTTCAGTGCCATCCCTGGGGCGACCGGGAAGCGGTGATTTCCTTCCGCCGGCCACCCAGGCAGCCGTGCTGCGAAATTCTGCCAACGGACTGCTCTATCCCTGGGGCATCGCAAGCCTGGACCCTGAGCATCCGTACTTCCACCCCCGGCACGACCGGAGCGGCATGTTCCATAAGGACGCTGCGTATCACAATGGAACCATCTGGGGCTGGAACGCCGGACCGGCGTTGACCGCCCTGCTCCGCTTCGGTGAAGAGGAACTGTCCGCCCGGCTCATTCAGAACCTTGCGTATCAGATCAACGATCTGGGGGCCCGGGGGACCATGTCCGAACTGGTCGAACCCTTCCCGGCCGAGAACGGCAGCCTGGTCCCCTCGGGAACCTTTTCACAGGCCTGGAGCGTCAGCGAATTTACCCGTGTCCTGTTCCAGGATCTCATGGGTTTCCGTCCGCGGCTGCTTGAGAACACCGTTTCCCTGGCTCCGATGATTCCCGAGGCCCTCCTGCCTCCCGGCGGGAGCATAAACGCCAGGCTGGCCTTCGGACAGGATGAGGCGTTGGATATCAGGGTCAGCCGGAATCCCGAGGGAGTAAGCGAGTATCGTATCAGCCGGGCCGACGGCACCGACGGAATAGAACGAAAACTCGTAATGTCAGTCTTCCACATCAGGGAGGGCTGGCGGTCTGCCGAATTCTCATTAGGTGAGGGGGAGATCGTCATCCGGGCTGATTCCCGGGGCAACGTGATCAGCGGCGGAACCTGGGCAGCGGTATTCCCAGCCTTCCCCGAAACGCTGGGCAGCCT
>CAWZYW010000489.1:0-2789 GCA_963966255.1 uncultured Salinispira sp.
GTATATTCAAATAGGAAATTCCCACCACGATCACAACCTTCACGATGCTCTTGATCAGGTTAAAAAGCGCCTCGGTGGAAAAAAGACTTCTCTTGAAATACTTGACGAAATTCGGGGCGATGCGCTTGAAATCCGGCTTCAGCGGCTTGGTGGTAAAAAGAAACCCCACCTGAACCACATTGCCGATGTACGCCGCCACGAAAGCCACCGCTGCGATGGGCAGCATAATCCGCGTGAAGTATCCGAAGAACGCGCTGACCAGTATGCCGGAGTCATCCACCGGCGGACTTGAGACCAGGGACAGATAATATTTCATCATGTCCTGAAGGGTGTTGAATATTCCGCGACTCACCAGGGCCAGGGCGGCGATGATTCCCAGGAGCACCACGGTTGCTGTGACGTCCTGGCTTTTGGCGACCTTTCCTTCTTCCCGGGCTTTGCGGATCTTCTGTTCTGTAGGATCCTCGGTTCGGCCCTCATCCTCGGCAGCGAACCATTGGAGGTTCATGGATGCGAACAGGAGATCCTCGGGTTCGCGGATTCGCCGCTTCGTTTCGGTATTGAAGGCTTCCTGATCGACGGGGATAACCGAACGGTCAAGGCTCATGATTGCTATCACAGCTGACCTCCCCTCAGGTCCATCAGCAGTCCCTGAAGAATGCCGAAGGAGTTATCCAAAATGGCTCCGAATGTATTCATCAAAATCGGCACCACCATGATCAGAATGAAAAACGCAACCAGGATGGCCATAGGGAAACCGAGCATCAGAAGGTTCATCTGCGGCGCGGCCTTGGCCAGGAGTCCCGTGGTGATGGATACCAGGAACAGGGTGCCGAAAATCGGGAAGGCCATGGAAACTGCCTGCTGAAACAGGACGCCCAGGCCGGCGACGAACACATTCATGAATACACCCTGAGCTCTTACCAGATCCGCCGCTCTCACGGCCTGAAAGCTTACCAGGATACCGGTGAAAAAAACCTTCTGAAATCCCTCGATGAGCAGGAATACAAGCATAGCCACCAGGTTGAAAAACTGCCCCATCAGGGGAACTTCTTCCTGGGCCAGGGGGTCATACACCGAACTGGCGCCGAAGCCCATCTGTGTAGAGAAAAACTGGCCAGCGGTTTGGAACGCGGCATTTATCAATTGCAGAAAGAACCCCTGAATGATGCCGATGAGCGCTTCGCCGATGAGGAGGGCCACGTATCCGAGGCCGAACTCCGCCACCGCCGCATCAGCGGGAGGCAGTCCGAGGGCGGTGAAGTTCGCAATTTCGATATCGAGGCTGGTAATCTCCGCGGGATTGATCCAGGGGAGGATCAGCACCGACGTTAAAAGGACCAGGGCGATTCGGCCTATCCGGGGGAGGCTAGAGGACGAAAACAGCGGGGCCACGGACAGCAGGGCAAACACCCTGGCAAAAATGAGAAAAAATACTGCTGCCTGTGCGCTCAGCTCCGTCCAGAACATGCCTTACCTACCCCCCCATGGTGGAAATCTGCGAGAAGATGTTGGTGGTGAAATTCACCAGGCTCGCCATCATCCAGGGGCCGAGAAACATCAGGGTAATAAGTATGGCGGCAATTTTCGGTACGAAGGTCAGGGTCTGTTCCTGTATGGAAGTGGTCGCCTGAAATATCGAAACGATCAGGCCCACCACCAGGCCTACGAGCAACAGAGGCGCAGCCAGCATGAGAATCTGGACCACTGCTGTCCTGATCAGCGTAACGGCGGTACCCAAATCCATTTCTCAATCCTCCTATTGAAAACTCGCCACCAACTGCTGGGTCAATAATCCCCAGCCGTCGATCAGCACGAACAGTATCAGCTTGAACGGAAGCGATATCATGACCGGCGGCAGCATGATCATCCCCATGGACATCAGGGTCGAAGCCACGACCATATCGATGATGATAAAGGGAATAAAAAGCAGTATGCCGATCTGAAACGCCACGGTTAACTCGCTTAAAATAAATGCCGGAATCAGTACGTAGGTCGGTACCTCCGCCAGATTATTCGGTCGCGGCAGATTGCTCATTCGCATGAACAGACGGATATTATCCGGATTCCCCTGCATCTGCCGGTACATAAAGAAACGCATATGGCCTTCGAACTCGCCGTATGCCTCCTGGACGTTCAACTCCCCTTCGGCAAGGGGCAGGAAGGCATCGTCATACACCGCCTGGAAAGTGGGCCACATGATAAACAGGGTGAGAAACAACGCGATTCCCATCATAATCTGCGTCGGGGGAACCTGCTGAAGGCTCAGGGCCCGCTTCACGAAGTCGAAAACAATGGCGATTCGCAGGAAGCTGGTCATCATGATAAAAATCGATGGTGCCAGGGACAGGACCGTCAAGAGGAGAAGCAATTGGAGACTAAGCGCGACTTCTTCACCGGACTGGGGTTCCCGAACCGATAAATCGACGAAGGGCACCAGGAGTTCCTGCCCGCCCTGAAGATCGTCTATGAGATTGTTGCTGGTCGCCGGAGGCTCGGCGGCTGGCGCGGTATCGCTCTGAGCCGATGCCGGTACCGCCGCGAATAGCATCAGCGATGCGAGGATGCCGAGGAGTAAGACTATCCGTTTCATGTTCCGCTCCGGATTACGTTTCTCATCATTCCCATCCTTACAGCTTCTTCAGCCTTTCCCGCTGCTGTCGGACGAAGTCGAAACCGATGCTCGCCACATCGTCCCCCGCTTCGTCGCGATCGCCGTGTTCCGCGCCGCTGCCGGATGCGGTGAAAAAACCGCTGAGCATCCGGGAAAAGTTAGCGCCCGGAACCTG
>CAWZYW010000490.1:0-2787 GCA_963966255.1 uncultured Salinispira sp.
ATATCGCCAAGGCCGGCCGGGACATCGTCAACGGCGGGAGTTTCGACCACAACATCATCTGTATCTGCGAGAAGGAAATCATCGTCGTCGAGACCGTGGCCGATCGTCTCAAAGAAGAAATGATTAAGAACGGCGCGTACGAACTGAATAAAGAACAGATCGACGCCATAACCAAACTGGTCATCGCAGATCCCGGCGGACCTGGAAAGGAGGGGGCGCCGAATAAGGAATTCGTCGGCAAATCCGCCCGGCACATCGCCAGGGCCATCGGCCTGATCCTCCCCGAATCGGTGAAGTTATTGCTCTGCGAAGTCGGTCGCGAACATCCGCTGGTATGGACCGAACAGCTGATGCCCGTCATGCCGCTGGTCCGGGTGAAGGACGTGGACGTGGCCATCAATTTCGCGGTGGATGTTGAACACGGGTTCCGTCATACGGCGATTATGCACTCCCTCAATGTGGCCAAGCTATCCAAGATGGCTCGGGCCATGAACTGTTCGCTCTTCGTTAAAAACGGGCCCAGTTACGCCGGCCTGGCCCAGGGCGGGGCTGGTTTTACCAGTTTCACCATTGCCAGTCCCACCGGCGAGGGCATGACCCGGGCCCGGACATTCACCCGGGAGCGGCGTTGTACTCTGGTGGATTATTTCAGGATCGTATAGGAACGGATATGAAGATGGGAAAAGTCGTCGGCCGGGTGGTCTGCAGCGAAAAAATCTCCAGCTTCGAGGGACTGAAGCTGCTGCTCCTGCAGCCCGTCGATGAACATGAGGATCCCTCCGGAGATGAAATCGTCGCCATCGATACGGTGCAGGCCGGGGAGGGTGATCTGGTGATGTATGAAGGCGGAAAGGAAGCCGCCCAGGCCCTGCCGAACTGGTTCAATCCCGGCGATGCCTGCATCATCGGCATCATCGACCGGCTGTCCGTTGATACGGAGGCGCTAAAATGACTCTGGCGAAGGTAATCGGCAATGCGGTCTGCACCATAAAAAACGGAAGCTACGAAAACCGGAAGATCATGCTGGTGGCGCCGGTGGCACCCGACGGCAGTCGTGCCGGCAAGGCCTACCTTGCTGTGGACAGCGTCGGCTGCGGCGCCGGGGAAACGGTGGTCGTTATCGACGAGGGCGGATCCGCCCGGATCCTCCTCGAAAGCGACGAGGTGATCACCATCCGTACCGTGATCGCCGCGGTTGTTGACAAAATCGGGATAGGTGAGTAAAACATGAGCTCGTCAATCAACATCCGGGATAACGTCCGGAGAATTGCTTTGGGCTGCGACCACGGCGCGGTCGCCCAGAAAGCCCTGCTCTACAAATATCTGACAGTCAAAGGATACTCGGTTACCGACCTGGGATGCAGGGAAGGGGAAAAAGTCGACTATCCGGATATCGCCCTGGCGGTGAGCAGAAAGGTAGCTTCCGGGGAATGCGAACGGGGCATTATGCTTGACGGCGCGGGAATCGGTTCCAGCATGGCCTGCAACAAGGTCCGGGGAATCAGGGCGGCGCTCTGCTACGACCTGCGGACCGTCGTCAACTCGAGAGAGCACAACAACGCCAATGTACTGACCCTCGGAGGACCGCTGCATTCCGCCGGCGAGCTCTGCGAAATGGTCAGTTTGTGGTTGAATACCAGGTTTGCCGGAGGACGGCATATACCACGGATAAATAAAATGATGGCGATCGAACGCCCGTACGGAGACCCTCAGAGGGGAGGATGACTATGAACCAGAACGAATTGATAGATAAAATCGCTTCGGAAGTGATGAACCGGATCAGCAGCAAAGGAGCCGGCACCGCCACCATGGAGCGTCCGGCGACTGCCGCCCCGGCATCGGGCAGCGACGAGTTCACTGCCAAGCGCGTCGCTTCGAGCATTGACCATACCCTGCTGAAGCCCGAAGCGAGAACCGAGCAGTTCGACCAGCTCTGCGAGGAAGCCCTCCACTACGGCTTCAAGTCGGTCTGCGTCAATTCATCGCAGGTGGAATATGTCGCCCGAAAGCTCCAGGGTACTGATGTCGATATCTGCGCGGTTGTGGGCTTTCCCCTGGGCGCAATGACTGCCCGCGCGAAAGCCTTCGAGACCCGTGAAGCCATCGCCGCCGGAGCCGACGAGATCGATATGGTGCTTAACATTTCCGCACTCAAATCCGGCGACTACGCTGCCGTGGAAGAAGATATCAGGGCGGTACGCCGGGCGACCCGGGCCACCACGGTGCTGAAGGTCATCATCGAAACCTCATACCTGAGCGATGAAGAAAAAATTATCGCCTGCGAACTCAGCGAGAAGGCAGGAGCCGATTTTGTTAAGACCAGCACCGGTTTTTCCGGAAAGGGAGCCACCATCGAAGACGTAAGCCTGATGCGGCGCACCGTGAGCGATCATGTTCAGGTGAAGGCCTCCGGAGGCATTCGCGACTTCGAAACCGCCGTGGCTATGATGAAAGCCGGGGCAAGTCGGCTGGGTATCGGTTCCAGCGTTGCGGTTATGACCGGCGCCCCGGTTACCGGTAATTATTAAGAGATTAGCATCATGCGGGTGCGTATCGCCTCATCCCGATTTTCCGCCGAGATCGATTCGCTGGGCGCCGAGCTGCAGAGCCTGGCGGATCAGCGCGACGGCGGTGAGTATTTGTGGAATGGCGATGCCGCCTGGTGGTCAGGCCGGGCTCCGATTCTGTTCCCCGTCATCGGCGGGCTAAACGGCGGCTTCATTACCTACCGCGGCAACAGCTACTCCCTGCCGAACCACGGTTTTGCCCGCAGGACCCGGTTCAGCC
>CAWZYW010000491.1:0-2784 GCA_963966255.1 uncultured Salinispira sp.
CGGGTGGTGATCAGCTTCAGGTTTTCCAGGGCAGTTCCGCTGGCGCCGTGCAGATCGGCATGGGGATTTGTTTCGTTCATGGGGTCTCCTTGTTTCGCATCATTCGTATCATAGGAGCGGCGGGGTTTATCTCCCGTCGGCTTCAGTGCTTAAAATATGAACCCCGCGGCGGCCAGGCAAGGGTAAAAAAAAGCCGCCCGGAATCGGACGGCTTTATTAAGGCGCGGGATGCGAAGATCAGCGCGCGGATTTTGCTTCTTACTTCTTTTTCTTGCGCTGGCGCTGAGCCCGGATCTGATCGCGGACGGCCGAACTGTCCACCGCGGCGGCGGGAGCGTCGGCGCTTTCGCCGTCCAGCGTGGGGGACGCCACGCCGTCCTTGGCCTTGACCTTTTCCTGAATGCGTTTGCCGCCGGAAAGTCCTATCAGGGTAGGACTGGCGATGAAGATCGAGGAGTAGGTACCCACCAGAACCCCGACGATCATGTTCAGGGCGAAGGCCTGGATCTGACCGGTGGTAAAGATATAGATCGCCGTCACCGCCAGCAGGGTGGTGATGGAGGTGATGATGGTCCGGCTCAGGCTCTGGGTAATCGACACGTTGATGACCTGAACGAAGGAGGATTCGCTGAGGAGTTTCTCATTTTCACGGATCCGGTCGAAGATTACAATGGTATCGTTCAACGAATAACCCATGATGGTCAGCACCGCGGCTATGGTAGCCGAGCTCACTTCGATCTGGAAGGTACCGATGAACAGCACCATAAAGGCGATATCGTGCACCAGGGCCACGATGGAGCTCACCGCATAGGCAATGCGGAAGCGGACCCACAGGTAAAGCAGAATCAGGGCGATGGCCGCCACGACGAGGATCGTCGCGTTCAGGGCGAGGTCTGCGGCGAACCGGGGCTCGACGTAGTCTTCGCCCACCACTTCAAGGCCGCCGAGACTGGCGCCCAGGGCGGCGGTCAGCGCCGCGGAATTCTCGCTGAGGAAGTTGCGGAAATCCTCGTCGCCGTTGTCGTTCTGAAGGCGAATGGAGAAACGCGATACTTCATCGCTACCCAGTTCCTGCACCTGAACCCCATCGAAACCATCCAGGGCTTCCCGGACCTGCTCGATGACGACGGCGCGATTATCGAATTCCACCTGAAGGTTCAGACCCGGTCGAAAATCGATGCCCAGGTTAAAACCGTCCTGAAGCAGGGTCCCCGCCAGACCGCCGGCGAGAAGCACCAGCGAAACCGCGATCATGATAAAGCGGTATTTCGTAAAGTTGATGGTCTTTTTCATTATCTGGTCCTCCAGCTGATGCTCAGCTTGTCACGACCGATTCCCTCGGTGGTGATGGCAAAAAACAGCCGGGTGATCCACAGTGCGGTGAATACCGAGCTGAGGATACCGACGCTGAGGGTAACCGCGAAACCGCGGATCGGACCGGTTCCCAGGAAGGACAGCAGGACCGCGGCGATGCCGGTGGTCAGGTTCGCGTCCATGATGGTCCAGAATGCCTTTTTATAACCCGCGGCCACCGAAGCGCTGGCGCTCTTGCCCAGGCGGTATTCTTCCTTGATACGCTCGAAGATGATGACGTTGGCGTCCACCGCCATACCGACGGTGAGGATGAGACCGGCGATGCTGGTCAGCGTCATGGTAAATCCCAGGGCCGAAAGGATGGCGGTGATCATGAAAAGGTTCAGGACCAGACCGACGGTGGCGATAATGCCGGCGCCTTTGTAATAGGCCAGCATAAAGATCACCACGGCGGCCAATCCGAGCAGAATAGCCCGGATCCCGGCATCTACCGCATCGGCTCCCAGGCTCGCTCCGACCCGCTGCTGATTCACGATGATCAGGTCGATGGGCAGTGCGGCGGTCTGGAGAACCCGGGCGATATTCAGGGATTCTTCCGCGGTGAAGCCGCTGATCCGCACGGCGCCGCCGGGGATTTCCTCGCTGATGGTCGCATAGGCCCGGACCTTGCCGTCCATGACGATGGCCAGGCTGTTGTTCACGTTGGCGGCGGTAAGCTGCTGGAACAGCCCCGCTCCTTCGTTATCAAGGCGGAATGTGGTTGTGGGCCGGCCGGTCAGCGGATCGCTGGCGGTGCTGGCTTCTTCGATGTACTGCCCGTCCAGGACGTTGCTGCTGTCCTCGCGGGTGACGATGTAGCGGACCACGTAGTCGATGTTGTATTCGTCTTTCTGAACGAAGGGCCGGACTGCGGTGCCCGCCGGGACGAACTCGGGAATATCGTCAGCTTCGGGATCCCAGTCGATATTGAACCGGCTCCGGAAATCCTGCTGATAATCAAGCAGCTGGGCGGTGGCTTCGTCATCTACGATCTGAAGGTTCAGGCTTCCCCGCCCCATGAGGAAGGCGTTCACCCGTTCGGGGTCGTTGTCACCGGGGATTTCGATCTCGATGCGATTGGAGCCCTCCTGGCGGCGGATCACCGGCTCGGTGACGCCGAAACTGTCGATCCGGTTATTGAGGATCTCCAGCGCCAGGTCGATGGCTTCGGACAGTTCCGCTTCGCTGGGAGCCCGGCCCAGGCGTTCTTCCAGGCTCTGGGTATCGGCCTCGAGAACGACATTGATACCGCCGCTGAGGTCCAGACCGAGGTTTATGATCCGGCTTTTGCGATCCTTCAGATCGAGGATGCGCTGCCGGTGATATTCCTCCAGGCTCCGGGCGGCTTCGTCCTGACTGCCGAAGGCCGCCAGGACATCGCCGACGGTCCACTCACTCGGACGGTCGATATCCAGCAGCCGGTACAGATCC